>DATEDD010000266.1:0-7828 GCA_035286565.1 Anaerolineales bacterium | reverse complement strand
GCAATTCAAATAATGGACATCGTGATTCGGGAATCGTAAATCGGGAGTGTCCTGAATCTCGAATAACGATTCCCGATTCCCAACTATCGGAGGCATTATGACAGTAACAGCGGTGATCGGCTCGCAATGGGGTGACGAGGGTAAGGGCAAAGTTGTGGACTTTCTCGCAAAGCGCATGGATTATGTAGCGCGTTTCAACGGCGGGAACAACGCGGGGCATACTGTCATCAATGAGTTTGGAATGTTCAAAATCCATCTTGTGCCTTCGGGAATATTCGCAAAGAACACTGTGGGATTGATCGGCGGCGGCGTGGTGATTGACCCTGCGGTATTGATCGAGGAGATCGAAATGCTAAACAAAGCAGGAATTGGCGTGGAAGGAAGGTTGTGGGTTTCACCGCGTTCGCATTTGATCATGCCGTATCATAAAATCCTGGACGGCTTATATGAAGAAGCCAAAGGCGCGGGCGCGACCGGTACAACGCGCCGGGGAATTGGCCCCGTGTTTGCGGACAAAGTCAGCTATAACGGCATCCGCTGGACAGATTTTACGAGCAATATGTTCGAGCAGCGTTTGCAAATGCAACTCGAATTAAAAAACAAGATCATCGTCGCGTTGGGCGGCGAAATGATGAAGTATGAAGAAGTGCGCGATACTTATCGTGGCTATTATTTGAAATTAAAACCATACATCAAGGAATTATTCTCGCTCGTGCAGGACGGTTTGAAAGCGGGCAAAAACTTTTTGCTTGAACAAGCCATGGGCACATTTTTAGATACGGATTGGGGCACGTATCCCTTCGTGACGGCTTCGACGACGATCCCCTCAGCGGCTTCGGCAGGACTTGGTATCCCACCGCGCTATCTTACAAATGTGATTGGGGTGACAAAGGCATACACCACCCGCGTCGGCGCGGGTCCATTGCCCACCGAGGTCAAAGATTACAACAGCGAAGTATATAAAAAATTTGGCGAAGTGGCCGCAACCACAGGCCGCGTTCGCCGAGTCGGCTGGCTGGATTTGGAGCTCGTGAGAACCGCTGTGCAGTTAAGCGGTGTGACTGAATTATGCCTGACCAAGCTGGATGTATTAAGCGGCCTGGATGAAATCCAGGTATGCACAAAATATAAAATGGATGGTCAAACGGTCCGCTATGCGGATGTGGACGCGTACGATTTGGATAAAGTGGAGACTGTTTATCAAACACTAAAAGGATGGAAGGAGGATACTAGCAAGGCAAAGTCATTTGACGCACTGCCCGTCAACGCAAAGAAATATGTAAAGATGATCGAAGAGGCGGCAGGCATCACCGTGAAATGGATCGGGGTGGGTCCTGAGAGGGAAGCGATGATAAAAAGGTAATTCGGTATTCGGGAATCGGAAGAGTTTAATACAACTGATTTACCCCCACTTCCCTATGCTATACTCATCCCATGCCAAAAATAAAAATCACCTGGGACCCCGCCAAAGCAGAAAAGAATATCATCAAATATGACGTCAGTTTTGACGAAGCCGCCACCATCTTCAAAGATCCGCTCGCTCTCTATTATGACGACATCGAACATTCGCAAAAAGAAAAGCGTGAATTTGTTATCGGAAGGTCAGCCACCCGCGAAAGATTGCTGACATGCTTCATGGTCAGAACTGAAGACACCGTCCGTATTATCAGCGCTCGCACCTCAACACACAGGGAGAGACAAAATTATGACGAAAACGCGGAAACCGGATCATAAGCAATTTATCAACGGGGACCTTCGAAATTGGCCTGGACTATTAACTGTTGCCAGCCTTTCCAAATCATACGGGCACACGATTTCACTATTCCATGCAGATATACAACTGTATTATAATAAAAATGATAGAACGATCATCTTATTATCCATGGAGGTAAAAATGAACTTTCTGGTATGGATCATCTTTGGCGCGCTTGCTGGATGGATCGCAAGCATCATCATGGGAAAGAACGCAAAAATGGGAGCCATCGCCAACATCGTCGTGGGTATTGTCGGCGCTTTCATTGGCGGCTACGTTATGGATCTCTTCGGCGCAGGAGGAGTGACTGGCTTCAACTTCACCAGCCTGTTGGTGGCTATCGTGGGCGCAGTCATTCTGCTCTTCGTCGTAGGCTTATTCACCCGTCGTTGATGCATTGATCAATTGATCCAATATTAAGAGCCGTGCATTTTCCCTGCACGGCTCTTAATATTTATAGGGTGATAATTCGCTAAAACTCTTTTTTACCGCAAGGGCAACGTGAACACGAAGAGACTGCCTGTATTTTCACCTTCGCTTTCAGCCCAAATTTTGCCCCCTTGCGCTTCAACCAAATGCTTTGCAATTGTGAGTCCGATACCTGAGCCGCCGCGTGCGCGGGAACGGGATTTGTCCACGCGGTAGAAGCGGTCGTAGATATTGGTAAGGTGTTCCGGGGGAATGCCAAGGCCGGTATCTCGGATGGCAATGCGCGCCATATTCTTATTCCGTTCAATGGAAATGGTCACGCTCCCATCTTCGGGAGTGTACTGCAAGGCGTTGCTGAGCAAATTGGTCAGCACCTGCAGGGCGCGGTCTTCATCAGCGAGGACAATGATTGGTTCGATGGGCAGGCTTGAGTTAAGTCTGACGCGTTTTTCATCAAATTGGAATTGCATACGGCGGGTCACTGTCTGAATCAGGCGGGCAGAGTCCACCGGCCGAATATCCAAATGGATTGCCTTTGATTGAACACGGCTGAGTTCCTGCAAGTCATTCACCAATCGGCTGAGGCGCTCGGCTTCGGCATGGATCTGTTGATAGGTTTCATCGGCGGCGGGCAGCACACCATCCATCAATCCTTCGGCGGAACCCTTGATGGCAGTCAGGGGTGTGCGAAGTTCATGCGCCACGTCGCCGATCAATTGACGGCGCAAATTTTCAACCTGTTCAAGCTGCTCGGCCATTTGATTAAAACTTAACGCGAGTTGACTCAACTCATCTGTGCCTTGCGATTCCACACGCTCGTTATAATGGCCTTCTGAAATTCTCTGGCTGGCATTCGTCATCACACGCAAAGGCGCGATCACACTTCGGCTTAGAATATAACTCACGATCAATGCAACCAGCGAAGACGCAAGGACGGCAAAGATCAAAGACTCACTAAAGGATGCCTGAAAGCTTTTATAGAAATCCGACATCATGCCGCCCTGCTGTCCACTACCCTGCCCCATCATCATTCCATTTCCCGGGCCCAAACTTTCTTCTATGAAACGCAAATGACGATCGAACGAGCGCGGGGTTGCAAAACGCGCAGTGACCCAAATTGAAGCCATGCCAATGCTGATGACCAAAATATAGGATGCAAAAAGTTTCACGCCCAAATGCGATTTGATATATTTCATAAAGCCTCATCATCAAAACGATAGCCCACGCCGCGCACGGTGGCTATGATTTCGGGGTTGCCTAATTTTGTGCGCACATGCCCAAGATGAACATCCACCACGCGCATCTCGCCAAAATACTGCCCGCCCCAAACTTTTTCGAGCAACTGTTCACGCGATAAAACCCGCCCCCGATTTTCAGCCAATGCACACAGGAGATCGAATTCAATGGCGGTCAACTCAATCGGCTGGTCATCCACTGTCACTTGACGCGCGCCAACATCAATCCGCACATGACGAAAAGCCAGCACGCCCCCATCCCTGCCCGAGCCTGCTCCTGTTTGCAGACGCCGCAAGGCCGCCTTGACTCTCGCCACCAACTCGCGCGGACTGAACGGCTTGGTGACATAATCATCCGCGCCAACGGAGAGCCCCACGATGGTATCAGTCTCCTCGGTGCGAGCCGTGAGCATGATGACATACACATCCGATTCGCGTCGTAATTTCGAGAGCAGTTCCAAACCGTCCATACCCGGCAACATCACATCGAGAATGATCAGGTCTGGTTTGAAAGCGTGCGCGGCTTTGAGCCCCGCAAAGCCATCGCTGGCAGTGAACACTTCGTAACCTTCAGGCTTGAGATATGCCTGCACTAGATTCACAATCGAGGGTTCATCGTCAATCACGAGAATTTTTGTCATGGAAAAATAGTTCCTCTATTAGGATGCTATCCAAAGGATATAAACGGGCAATATAGCATTGATAAAGATTCCGTAAATATTTCAAAACTAAATCCATTAATACAAAGGCTGTGACAATGTGACCACGCTCAAAGCCTGTTCAACGATCTTGGCCCCAGTACTACCCGATGCGCCAAATATAACGATCTTCAAATAGTTCTCCTTTATACAAATACCTGGTGGTCAAGTAGGAATGGACAGCCTTTCCAGTTCGAATCGAGGCCAATGCTACTTAACCACCCAATGCAGGTAAGATTTTCCCGACCAGTTCACCAAACCCAACTCGATATCCATCACCCTGACAATATCCCTTCATCACAATCGTATCGCCATCCTCCAAAAATTTTCGGTATTCACTGTTAGGCAATACAATCGGTTTTTCACCGCGCCAGGTTAATTCGAGCATGGAACCATAACTATCTGCAGTTGGGCCGCTGATCGTGCCTGTGCCGCACAAGTCGCCGGTTCGCATGTTACAGCCGGTGACCGTGTGATGAGTCAATTGCTGGACGATGCTCCAATAAATATATTTCAAATTGGATTTACTGATTATCTCAGGCTCACCCATTGCCTGGCTTTGCAGACCCACCTCAAGGTGAATATCATATCCGTAAGCAGAATCAGGTTTGCCCTGACGGTTCGCCTTTCCGCTCACCGTATCGAAGGGTTGCAGATAAGGAAGAGGCGCGGGCTTTTGTTTTGGGCCCGCCACGCGAAACGGTTCGAGCGCATCCATGGTCACCACCCAGGGCGAGATCGAAGTCGCAAAATTTTTCGAGAGGAACGGTCCCAACGGTTGATACTCCCAAGCCTGAATATCGCGCGCACTCCAATCGTTGAGCAGAACCATGCCAAAGATATGTTCGTGCGCGTTTTTGGCCGGGATGGGTTCGTTTAGATTGTTTCCAGTGCCGATAAAGAATCCCATTTCCAATTCGAAGTCCAGTGAACGCGTTGGCAGGAACTGCGGCGACGATTCATTTCGAAGAAGCACTTGTCCGCGCGGACGACGAATATCCGCGCCAGAGATGATAATTGAACTTGCGCGACCATGATAGCCCACGGGCAGATGCAGCCAATTGGGCATGAGGGCATTTTCTTTTCCGCGAAACATAATGCCCACATTCGTGGCATGTTCACGCGATGCATAAAAATCCGTGTAATCGCCGATGGAGACAGGCAAATGCATTTGGACTTCTTCAATTGGAATAAGCCGACGCGACTTTAACGCCTCCTTCTTTAACGGGGAGTTGTCACTGCTCAACAAACCAATCAACCGCTGACGCACTTCCCTCCAAACCCCACGTCCTCCAGACATAAAACGATTCAACGTTGAGTCAGCAAAGAAGCCATACTGTTTGTCGAATAAATTTTCTTCATCAACAACAGCAAGGTCAACTACAAAATCACCAATCCGAGTCCCAACTCTTGGGGTTGGAATCGACTTCGTAGAAAACACACCATATGGCAGGTTTTGAATCGGGAAATCTGATTCGGGATTTACTTCGATAAATGATTTGAGAGGCATGTTTTTCCTGATGTTATTCTGAGGAGCGAAGAGACGAAGAATCTCGAATTGCAGGAGTAGAGACCCTCACTGCACTGGCGCGCGGCGCAAGTGTCGCTCCGCTCAGGGAATCACTAATTCTATAAATGTTTGAATAACCCTATCTTTTGCAAATCTTCGCGCGGCTCATCGAAACTGCAACTTCCAAACGAGACAATACACTGGCGCGCTTGTGCAATTTGCTTATTATTAGCCATAAAATTTTTCCAGCAAAAGCCTGATTCGTTAAATACAAAATTAGCAGGGTCTTCGTCTTCAATAATTTCTTGAATTTGATTCTGATCAAGTCCATGGGAGAGAGCCAGCACACCCGCACCAAATACATTGAGAAAGCCATGCATTTTGGTCTGCACACTTTCATTGTAATGACGCACTGGATGATGAAGTCCTGCCGTTGCTTTCATTGGCACATCTGCATTTCGCGTTGCAGCAATCGTCCAAGCCACCTGCTCAATGGACGGAAACGCGTCCGAGGTTACGCCGCCCGTTCGCAGTTTGAAACCAACATGTTTATCTTTGATCTTTCGAAGAGATCGAATTAATTTTTCTGCACGCACCTGCCAGCTTTCGCCGGATGGCGCTTCAAAGAAAACGATCAATCCGTTTTTATTCAGAACATCCGCTACTGCATTAACTAAATCAAGCGTGCTGGAATTATCGCCCAGCACAGCCGCAGGTAATACAACTTCAAACATATCTACAAGGACATTAACGCCATTGTTTTCGCGAAACGCATAAATGTCTTCAAGATCCAGTTTCAGATTTTCAAGGAATTCATCCGCATCCTTTCCGCCACGGCCCAAAACGGAAAAAGCCAATACACTTCCGCGCGTAAAAACTTGTTCCGCAAATTGCGATAGTTCCGCCAGCCGTTTCGCAGGGATGATAAATCGTGAAAGCATCCACTCATCAGCATCAATCTGATATTTTACAAAATTACAGATCGAGTCCTCAAGCGATAAATTTGCGGGCGGATAAAGACCTGCATAATCTATAATCTTCGATAATAAAGTTTGCAGGGATTTCGATGGAAGATTTTTTATCATGGAAGATAATTATAATCTGAAATTTTTTCGTCGAGCGGGACGAATTTGATTAGCCTGGAAATCCGGCGAATTAATTATACAAACTGGCGCATTCCCAGATTGGATGGGGTATGCCAGAACGAGCCATCAGACTTATAATCTTATGATGCATAAACTTTTGATTCTTTCAAGGGACGGACTACAATATCGCACTTTGATTGAGAAAGCGGTTCTACCTGATCTCATCTTCGAGTCGACTCTCTCACCTGAGATTGACATCGTCTTTGGCGAACCCAACCTGATCAAGGATGCGCTCGCCTCACTCCCCGACCTAATCTGGGTGCAAGCCAATTGGGCTGGCGTTGAGCCTTTGCTCGATCCGAGATTACGACGCGATTACATTCTGACCAACGCACGCGGCGTATTTGGTGGGTTGATGTCTGAATATGTCTTCAGTTATCTGCTCGCACATGAAAGGAGAATCTTTGAGCGGGCGCACGCACAAGTGTCCAAACAATGGGACTCATCCACAACAGGCACATTACGCGGAAAAACCATCGGCCTGCTCGGTGTCGGCTCGATTGGCGCGGAAGTGGCGCGCACGGCAAAGTTTTTCGGGATGACTGTCCGCGGTTATACGCGGGTTAGTGAGACAAGCACACACGTAGACAAATACTTCCACCCTTATCTGGAGTCAAACCGCTTGCTGTTTAACATGCAGGAGCAAGCTCCTGCACTCCAGAGTTTCGCAAACGGTCTGGATTACCTCGTCAGCATACTCCCCAACACAAACGACACACGCAAGATCATAAACGCAGACTTGCTCAACACCTTGCCCTCTCACGCCATTTTCATCAATGTCGGGCGCGGACAGGCTGTGGACGAATCCGCATTGATCGAAGCCTTGAATCAGAACAAAATCGCAGGTGCGGTGTTAGATGTTTTTGAACAGGAGCCCCTCCCAAAAGAACATCCTTTTTGGGCAACACCAAATCTACTCATGACCTTTCACACCTCTGCGCCCAGTCTGCCGGAAGATATAGCCAAATTATTTATTGAGAATTACTTACTTTTCAATGCAGGCAAGTCGCTTATGTATCAAGTTGATTTTGAAAGAGGATATTGATTCCGCCCTGAGC
>DATEDD010000265.1:0-4493 GCA_035286565.1 Anaerolineales bacterium | reverse complement strand
CATGGCGTCCAGCCCTGATTATGATCCCAACTATTTTGAACCCAATAACCCGAACAATCTAGGCTTGGGCAATTTACTGAGCAGTGCAAGCGAACCGCTGCTCAACCGCGCCGCACAGGGGCAGTATCCGCTCGGCTCGGTATTCAAGATCATTACCTTCTCCGCCGCACTCGAAAGCGGACTGTATTTGAAAGACACTCCATACAATTGTCAATACGATTTCACCGAACTACCCGATCGAATCCGATACGACTGGACTTACCAGCACTGTCAGGACAGGATCGCCGCCGGTCAATTTTGTAACACCTCAGATAGCACACCCTCGGGTCTGTTGACCTTGCAGGAGGGTCTGATGCGCTCCTGCAATCCGTACTTCTGGCACATCGGCAACGATCTCTTTACAAACTGGGATCGCGGCAACGACATCGCCAATATGGCGCGTGCCTTTGGCCTTGGCTCCGAGACAGGTATTCAGCAGATCCTTGAGGAAGCAGGTCAGATAGATGATCCTGCCACTAATATAGACGCCGTTAACCAGGCAATCGGACAGGGGACTGTGCAGGTCACTCCCTTGCAGGTGGCCAGGTTCATGGCCGCCATCGCCAACGGAGGAACGTTATACAGGCCGCAGATCGTCGAAAAGATTCAACCCATCGATGGCGACTCACTCCTCATGTTCAAACCAGAGGCGCAGGCTACGCTTCCACTGCGCAGCGAAAATCTGGACATCCTGCGCGAAGCCTTGTTGATGGTGACGGAGGACTCACTCGGCACCGCCCGCTTCAATATGCGAGGACTCCAATTCAAGGTGGCAGGCAAGACCGGCACAGCCGAATCAGGCAGCGGCCAGCCTCACGGGTGGTTTGCAGGTTATACATTGAATGAAGAAAACACGGGACTGCCCGATATTGCAATTGTGGTCATTGTGGAGAACATTGGCGAAGGCTCGGATTATGCAGTGCCGATTTTCCGCTACATGGTAGAAACTTACTATTATAAAAACCCTGGAAGATTTTCTTATCCCAACTTTACAGTTGGGCAGCCGCCTTATACGCCAACCCCGTTTGGCGTCCCTGCGCCGTAGAGTCTTCGTTCTGAGCGGAGTAACGAGTGCTCTCCAAGGAACGCAGTCGAGGGATAATTTAATGTGAATATTGCATCCCTGTCCTTCGACTATACCGCACACCTGCCCTGGCGGGCTGTGCCAGGGAAGTGCGTGCGCTTCCACTCAGGACGAAAATAATATAGGTGAATATTTGACGAGCGAGATCACCAAACAAGGTTTGATCATCAAGGCCCAATCCGGTTTCTTTACAGTCGAAACTGGGGAGGGTCTTGTTATTTGTCAGTTACGTGGAAAATTAAAGCAAGGCAGAGCCAAAGGGGATATTGCCGCGCTTGGCGATCGTGTCACCATTACGCTTTTGGAGGACGGCAGCGGGGTCGTGGAAAATGTCGAAGAGCGCAAGCAGGCTTTGGTCAGGTTGGACCCGCGCCCGCAGGGTGAGTATCAGCAGGTATTGCTGGCAAATGCCGATCAGGTCATCTTTGTGTTTGCGTGTGCGCATCCGAATCCAAAATTAAGAATGTTGGACCGCTTCCTGGTCATCGCCGAAAAACAAAAGATACCGATCATCATCGTTGCCAATAAAATTGACCTTGTTGAAAATGAAGAAGATATTTTCGGTTTGTATGAAAACATCGGCTATCGCGTGATCTACACTTCGGCAAAACTGGAAAAAGGACTGGATGAATTACGCAACGTGTTGAAAAATAAAATCTCAGCGCTGGCGGGACCAAGCGGCGTGGGAAAATCAAGTTTGCTGAATGCACTTCAACCCGGCCTGGGGTTGGCGGTGAATGAAATCAGCAAGGTGATGAACAAAGGCCGGCATACCACCGTCACGCGCCAGATGTTCCCGTTGAAAGGCGGTGGATACGTGGCGGATACTCCGGGCTGGAAATCGCTGGCATTGTGGGATACCGAAGCCGGGGAAATGGATGCATATTTTCCGGAATTGCGTGATCTTGTGCCGTATTGTCAATTCAGTGATTGCACGCATATCCACGAGCCGGGCTGCGCCGTGCTTGCCGCACTTCAAGCGGAAAAAATTTATCCCGAACGATACGAATCATATTTGAGATTGCGGGCAGGGCAGGAATAGGAATTAGTTGATAAGGAATTAGGAATTTACGAATTATCGTTTATGATTAATATCATTTGATAAATCCTAATTACCTGATGCCGAATTACCAAATTGAACTTATGACTGATAACTGGAACCTCCTTGGACACGAATGGGCAGTGGATATGCTTCGCCAGCACGCCGTGCGCGGGGATGTGCGCCACGCGTATCTTTTTTGCGGACCTCCCGGCCTGGGCCGGCGGACTTTGGCTTTGCGTCTCACGCAGGCCTTGAACTGTGAAAAACCCATCGCTGCTGGAGTTCCCTGCCAAACATGCCGCGATTGCAAACAGATTGAGAACATGCAGCATCCAGACTTGAATGTTGTTGAGCCTACTATCATTGACCCTGATGATCGCAAAGAATTAATCCCCGCTCTTAATGGTGAAATTCGTATTCAGCAAATTCGCGATTTGCAAAGAACCTTTAACCTCAAACCTTATCAGTCAAGATATCGTGTGGCGTTGTTTTTACGTTTTGAGAAAGCAAACGACAATGCCGCCAACGCATTGTTAAAAACCCTCGAAGAAGCGCCCGCGCATGCGATCCTGCTATTGACCGCCGATACCCCCGAACAACTTTTACCCACCATTGTTTCCCGTTGTGAGATCCTGCGCCTGCGCCCTTTGCCCATCGAAGCCATTGAAGCGGACTTGATCAAACGCGGTGTGGAAACAGAACGCGCCCGTTTGCTTGCACATATCTCAGGCGGACGTCCCGGCTATGCGCGGCGAATGCTTGAGGATGAGACCCTTCTCGAAAAACGCGAGGAAAGACTCAACGATCTGCAAACGCTTTTGCCTGCTCCCCGTGTGGAGAAATTTTCCTACGCTGACAAACTCTCCAAAGACAAGGAGACCATGCGCCAGGCGATTTTAATCTGGCTCTCCTACTGGCGCGATGTGATGCTGCGCGTGGCTGGCGCGGAGACTCCCCTCATTAACGTGGATCGCAACATGGAGATCGAATTTCTCGCAGGCAGGCTTGATCTATCCACTGCACGGCGCGTGGTCAGTGATCTTGAGAATACCCTCGAAAAAATGGAGCGCAACGTGAACTCAAAATTACTGGCTGAAATCTTATTGTTGGATTGGCCGAAAGTTTAAACGTAGATATAAAGTGACAGTCACCTTAAAGGTGACTGTCACTTCAGGACAGGAGCTAAATCATGTGCCGAAGCATTAAACCTCTGCGTAATATGGATCACCTTGCAACTGAACAGGAGATTCAGGAAGCCGCCTTGCAATATGTGAGGAAGGTCAGTGGGTATCGAAAGCCTTCAAAGGCGAATGAGAAAGCGTTTCAGAAAGCAATTGAGGATGTGGCCGAGGCGACGAGGAAGATGTTGGAAATTCTTAGTCCAATAAACAGCGGGGATTAATAAAGGAGGAATTACGATGTTTGAAAGGATATTTTTCTACTCAATCGCCTCGCGCAGTTTCCGTGCCAGCTTTCCAAAATGCGGCGTATAACGAATATCGTCTTTTCTTGGGCGTGGGAGGTCAACTTCCACGTCCAATTTTATTTTTCCGGGGCGCTGGGTCAATACCAGAACACGATCTGCCAAAAACAATGACTCGTTAATCGAGTGCGTCACCATGATGACGGTCTTTTGCTTGGCCTGCCAGATGCGGGATAACTCTGTCCACATGCGTTCACGGGTGAGCGCATCCAGCGAGGCAAAAGGCTCATCGAGCAGGAGCAGGTCCGGGTCGTGGATGAGCGCGCGTGCGATCCCCACGCGCTGAGTCATGCCGCCGGATAAGTCGCGCGGCCACGCGTCTTCGAATCCTTGAAGTCCCACCAGTTCGATCATCTCCCGCGCTTTTTTCCGCGCTTTCGATTCGCCCAACCCCTCCAACTCAAGCGGAAGTTTGATGTTATCCAGCACCGTGCGCCAGGGCATCAGGCTGGCTTGCTGAAAGACCATGCCGATCTTTGGTTGCTGGCGGTGAATGAAATGCACCTGCCCCGCTGTGGGCTGTAAAAGATTTGCAACAACCCTCAGCAGGGTGGTCTTGCCGGAACCCGATGGGCCGAGGAAACAAATAAATTCGCGCGGACGAACTTCGAATGAAATATCCTCAAGCGCGCGAAGGCCGCCGTTACTATCTGGGAAAACAACGGAGAGGTCTTGGACGGTGAGGATGGGTTTGGTGGTCATAGGTTTTACGATTCACGCATCCCGAATTACGGGAATTGGGAATCGGGAATTGGAAGAGGGTTAAGGCACAAACTCATTCGTGAATGCCTTGCTCAAATCCAACGGCGCGGGGATCAATTCCATTTTTACCAAAAGATCATTCA
>DATEDD010000264.1:0-4407 GCA_035286565.1 Anaerolineales bacterium | reverse complement strand
CTGAGTCCATAGCTGAGGAAGCCAAGCAGGAGAATGCTCAGGATGGAGGTCAACGCTGGAAGCCGTTGTCCAAGCAAAAGCCCAAGAAGAAGTGAGAATGTCCCGGAGACGAGTCCCTTCCAGGCGACGATGGTCAATGGGTCTTTGGCAGAGATGTTGCGCGTGAAGTTGTTGTCCACGCCCCACAAGACGCAGGCAAGGATCACACCCAATGCACCGAGGGAGAAACCAAATCCGCTTTCGAAATTAGTGGAGAGGAAAATGCTTGCGAGGGTGATGGCAAAGATCGCAGTCAGCGCGCGGCGGCTGATGGATTCACGGAAGATGAATAACGCTATCAAGGTCGTTGCCACACCTTCGAAGTTCAATAGCACTGAGGCGGTTGATGCAGGTGTATTCTTCAAACTGATCATCAACACGATCGGCGCGGCGATCCCGCCGGAGACGATCGCACCTGCCAGCCACTTCACATCTGGTGATTTGATCCCTGCTTCTTTTTGATTCGATGTAACTCTTTGAGTAAGTCTGATGAGTGAAATACCAGTCCCGCTTCCAAGATATAAAAACGCAGCCATCAAAACAGGCGGCACGTCTCCTAATAATAATTTTGAAATGGGAGCACTTGCGCCGAAAAATATGGCAGCCAGTAATGCTTGAAAGATATAGCTGATATTATTTGCTTTCATTAACCTGTCATCTCTTGATCTCGAAGAGATGATTCGCAAGCGGGATCACATTGATCAAGGGTTCTTCGTAAGGGTGAGCGCTTCTTATCACTTTTATCGCATCGTTCACCAACTCGCGCCTGCAATTGACTTCAATCTTATATTCTTTGACTTCGCTGATCCTTTCGATCTGTCCCTTAAACGGGTCGGCTCCTGGCAGGGGTCGGTAATATCCCAGCACAGGGGAAATGGCAAGACAATGATCGTAATTCCCGATCCGCCCGACCCCGATCTTTGCCAGCTCATCTCGAATTTTGAGGGCATATTCCTGAGGCGCAAAAATTTCAAGTTTCACATCCGTAAAATTTTCAATTTTTCCTACTTTCTTATATTCACTCCATAACCGGGTTCCACCAATATTTTGCCATCTTCAAATGCTGTTTTACCACGCAATATGACTTTTCTCACCCTACCTTTTACCGTCCGCCCTTCGAAGGGAGTCCAACCGCAGCGCGTGAATTGCTCGGAGGCTTTGATTTCATAAGCCGCGGTCTCATCCACTTCGATCCATGTTTCGGGTTGGTCGGGGAGATGAAATATTTTTTTAGGATTGATATTCATTTTCTGAATCAAATCATCCAAGGTTAAACGCCTGCCCTGAGCCGCGCCGAAGGGTCCAGCGTCAACCGCAGTGAGAAGAAGCGGGAGCGCAGTTTCCAAGCCAGGGAATCCAGGAGGCGGATTGTCCGAGTCTTTTTCCTCGAGGGTGTGAGGGGCGTGGTCGGTGGCGAAGCAATCAATGACATCCAGATTATCCCATAGCGCGTTTACATCTTTTTGAGTTGCGAGTCGAGGGCGGACTTCCATTCGCCCCCTCCCCGGCCTTCCCCCATTTTCTTCGAAAATAGGGGAGGGAGAAGTTAGAAACAAATGATGTGGACAAACCTCACATGTCACTTTGATGCCCTTTTCTTTTGCAGCTTTGATGAGCAGAACTTCTTCCTTCGATGAAATATGGGCTATATGAACAGGTCTATCATGAATCGCGGCGAATAGAATCGCGGCGGCCATACTGCGGCTCTCTGAATGTGCGACGATCGGATATTCTTTTGGGTATTTTTCAAAATGCGGTATCCAGAGGGTCATGTCATCGAGGCGGAGCTGACCGAACGTCATGTCGAGGTACATCTTAAGTGCGGCGGCTTTGTCCGCGAGGGCCGCAACTTTATCCGCGTTATCAGGCCCCGCGCCGACGTATTGTCCGTAGTCACAACGCGCTTTACCCTTCGCAGCGTTGAGTGCGATATCCAGAGTCTCTGCGTCAAAAATGGGAGGCTTGGTATTGGGCATAGCCAGCACCATCGTGAATCCACCTGCCAGAGCGGCGGACGTGCCCGTATCCCAGTCTTCCTTATGGCTGGCACCTGGTCCACGGAAATGAACGTGAGGGTCAATTAAGCCAGGGAGCTTTATCATGATATTCTCTCCCTCACCTCAGCCCTCTCCCAAGGGGAGAGAGTGGCAAGGATAAAAAAAGAGCCGATAACGGCTCTCTTAATGAACGGGGAAGACTGTTAATTTTACGGCAGCAGGTCGCGGG
Source organism: Anaerolineales bacterium (assembly GCA_035286565.1). Lineage (GTDB taxonomy): Bacteria > Chloroflexota > Anaerolineae > Anaerolineales > Villigracilaceae > Villigracilis. The sequence continues at coordinate 2,142 of DATEDD010000264.1, read as the reverse complement.
TCTCGAAAGAAGCGGCTGGTCATTCCGCGTGATTCTACGCAGAGACGATGCTTTGTCAAGGGCGGGTCCGAGCGTGAACTTCCCGCGAGCAGGAAAGCGCCAGAAAGAACATTGTACGCATGCCCAGGTAGCCGGTCGAAAATAATTTTATGGAAAGATGCTCTCAGTGGCGTCCTCACCGCCGTCCCACAGGGATGCTCCACAGGGATGCTGTGCAAAGGATGGCGGCTTGAGCGTTCTCGCGGGAGCCACCCTCTATCTCGTGTTGTATAATCTCCGGTATGGAGAGAACCATGCCAAAAAAGGAGCAACTCAAAGCGGAGTTCCAGCAGGCGCTGACTGGATTCGTTGAAACTTTCAAAGGTCACATTTCCACGTCTGATGATCAGTGGACAATTAAAGGTTTTATTGATGTGTTTCGGAATATTTATACGATTTCGGCAGACACAAAGATCGTTTCCAAGATTCTGGAAATTCACCTTTTCCCAAAACTGCTTGAGTTTGCCAATCAAAATAACTATCGGATTGTTCTTGCTGAACAGCAAAACTATTATCCTGATTTGTCATTTGTGAATGCGGATGATGAAAGCATTAAGTTCGCTGTAGATTTGAAAACTACATACCGTCTGCCTGATAACCCTGAGTTTTGCAATGGATTTACCCTTGGCTCGCATGGCGAGTATTTCACCAATCGCAAAAGTAATAAGAATATCCAATTCCCTTACGGTGAATATCTCGGACATTTCTGTCTGGGTATCATCTACTCACGTTCTGGTTCAGAGAAAAGTGACGAGACAAGAACTTACAGACTGGAAGAACTGAAATCCATTACATCTGTAATCAGTGATTTTGAGTTCTTCGTTCACGAAAAATGGGAAATCTCCAGTGATTATCAAGGCAGTTCCAATACCGCAAATATTGGAAGTATTACAAAGATCAGTGATATCTTGGAAGGTAACGGCGTTTTCAAGAAACTTGGCGAAAAATGGTTTGACGATTACTGGATGAATTATGGCAAAATCCAAATTGTCAAGCCTGATGGTAAAGTAAAGAAAATTACCTTATTGAAAGAATATTTGGCTTATCGTGGCAAAGATCCCAAGTTTGCCAACCCAATGGCAAGAAAGCCGGCGCGTAAGAATAGACGAGCGCTGAAATGACAGTAAAAGTTCCGCCCCTGAAATGTCAGGGAATCAAGACCAAACTGGTCGAATGGATTAAAGACCATGCCATTCTCGAAAATGATGGCACATGGATCGAGCCATTCATGGGTTCTGGTGTGGTTGGATTCAATGTGCGTCCTAACCGCGCTATTTTTGCGGATGTAAACCCGCATATCGTCAATTTCTATAATGCGATCAAAGAAGGCAAAATCACGGTAGGAATTGCTAAAGAATTTCTAGAAAAAGAAGGCGCTTTACTGCGGGAAAAAGGGGAAGACCATTATTACGAAGTTCGAGAGCGTTTCAACAAAGATGGTAACTCTTTGGATATGCTCTTTCTAAACCGCGCTTGTTTCAACGGCGTGATGCGTTTCAACAAGAAAGGCGCGTTCAATGTCCCCTTTGGGCATAAACCTGAACGTTTTGCCAAAGCCTATATCACCAAGATTACGAATCAAATCAAGTATGTTGCTGATGCTCTCAGCCAGTATGATTGGCAGTTTGTTTGCGACGATTTCAGAAAAACGATTTCTTCTGCATCACAAGGCGATTTTATCTATTGCGACCCTCCTTACATCGGCAGGCACGTGGATTACTTTAATTCATGGTCAGAGCAGGATGAGCAGGAACTATACGGTTTGCTAAGCGCGACGCCAGCCAAATTCATTCTTTCCACTTGGCACAGCAACCAATATCGCACCAATTCTGCAATTGATAAATATGCTCACCGCTTTACCGTTTTGACCCGCGAGCATTTTTATCATGTGGGCGCAAGCGAAAAGAATCGCAATCCCATGCTTGAGGCGATTATTCTGAACTACAATCCCTTGCCGCAAGTTGAGATCCAGTTGGAAAAGCAAATGGCTTTGTTTGAGAAGTCACACAAGGAAGAGTATGTGGTTTATATGCCGAAAGGTTAGCCACATCCAAATAGCATCACATTAGGGTCAGGTTGTTGCTCGAAGAAGATGGAAAGGTC
>DATEDD010000263.1:0-4015 GCA_035286565.1 Anaerolineales bacterium | reverse complement strand
CCAGGGTTATGAAGCAGATGGAGGCGTTATGCTCGGGCGGAACACAAGTACGGGAAAATATTCGCCCGTACGTTTAAAACCCATCCTTTCATAAAGCGTTAAAGATGCGGCATTATCCGCCTGTGTGTTGACGGAAAGCCTTGCGCTTTGATGAATGTTCATGCGTTGGATCAGGTCACTCACCAAGGCCGCGCCTACTCCCCTGCCTTGTGCCTCAGGCAGGACCGCAAGCCTGGCGAGGTGAGCCCCAAACGGATTCCCCGTACTGATCTGATAGCCGATCACACCCGAACCGTCTTCGGAAACTGTGGCATAGATTGCCTGAGAATACGCTCGTTGAAGCGCATCAAAGGTGTTGTGCCAAAAATGACCGAACGAAGCCAGGTCAACTTTTGTGATGGCAAATAAATCCGATTGCTGCATGAGGCGTATTTTAATTCCTTGAGGCGCATTAAATGTTCTGGCCGTGTCGCCGCTCCAATGCAGTAAAACAATATTTTGTTTTAATTCAAAGCCGTGGGAGAGCAGGATGTTTTGAAACCATTGCTTCATTACAATCGCAGCGACTTGTGCCTGCGGGTCGGTGCGGATAATTTCAGGGAAGGCAACTCTCGAAAGGGCGGTCCAGGTTTCAAGTCCAGAGAGATGCGGTTGGTGGGCAAAGAGGCGTATCCAGGCCACCTGCGGAGGATCTTCGGGGCAAGCGAGGGCGGCAGTGATACGCCCATCTTCTTCCATCACCCAATAATTTTGCGAACCGACCCACTCCAGCGCAGGTCGCCAATCCAAGTGACGGTGTGTGTTGGCTTCATGTAAGAGAAGGTTGGCAATCTGGTGATGATCCTGCGGTACCGCGTGCCGAACCTGTAGGCTAAGGTTGATCATGCTCTATTGATCAGACGTAGGAAGAAAATCAGGATACGCTCAAAAAAACCTGGGGTTTGTTTTGCGTCCGTTGAACCGATCATCTTAAATGCCGATTCGGAGATCCCCCCTGTTCTAAGTTTTATCCCGGCGGCGGATTTCATGACCATCGAGCGCAGGTCGCCTTCATTGATCTGCTTGAATAATTCAGCAGAAAGTTCATAATTTGCATAGGCTTCATCGTAACGTTTGAGAGCCTCGAGCGCCGCAGCCTGATTCCCTAATGACATGGCCTGGCGTTTGATCTCTTTTGCGCGTGCGAAAATTTTTTCCGTGCCAAGCGCCGCATCCAGCGACTCTTGCGGCTTGCCGGCCTGCAAGAGAGCAACGCTCATGTTGTTCTTCATTTCGGCCGCCAGTAAACTAGCATCTTCCAAAGTGTACCCTTCTGCGGCTTGACGGAATAAATCGACGGCTTCTTTGAATTTTTTATTCTGGTAAGCGCTTTTCCCTTGCGCTTCGAGCTGTGCGGGTTCAAGTATCATTTAAGATTTAACCGGGATTTTTTCAAACCTATCAAAGTGTAATATCAAGCAAGCCTTCTGCAACAGACCGCAATTTTTCCTTGGACATCTCATTGAGTTTCATAGCCAGTACAAGGTAGGGTCGATTGACCGGCTGGCAGACAAAATCCTGCATTTCCTCAGGCAATTCAAGGATTTTCTGCGTGGCGCGCTGGCTGTTCATCCACTGGCCGACCGGGCCGCTTTGATCAAAGAAATTTTCAATGCGGCTGCCCATGACTGCCAGTATGCTTTCAAGTTCAGGTACAGAAATGGCACGCTGGCCCAATTCATATGATTTCAATTTCGACTGTGAAATCCCTGTTTCCAAAGCAAGGTGACGAATGGACATATTTACACTTGTTCGTTCCTGTCGCATTAAGGCCCCGATCATGCGCTGACGCAAGGCGATCAATTGTGGCAAGTCCACTGATTCGAGCGAAGTTACAGCTTCAGGCCAGGTCTCTTTTCCCAGGAATTGTGAAATCGAAAGTTTTAAGAAATAAACGAGTGTTTCAAGCTCGGGCAGGGATGGGGAGCGGCGTCCTTCTTCGTAAGCGCGAAACAACCCTGGCTTGATACCAATAGCCTCCGCGCACTCTTTTATACTGCGGCGTTCTGCCATGCGTGCATTTCGAATCAGCAAACCTAGTTTCTTTTCACGTATGGTGATTTGAGCGTTGTTCATATTTCCTCATCTGGGGTTGAATGCCTGGATTATAGCAGAGTGTTTCAGCGCCGCGAGTTCTGATTGGCGGAAGGACTTGGCGCGAATATCTCTGCGCCAAGTTTATAACCAGCCGCTTCGAGGCGCGACGTAAAGTTGGGGCGTATTCCAGTGGCGCTTAATTCACCTTGAACTTTCCCGTCCGTAGTGACGCCTGTCTGAATAAATTTGAACACGTCGGTTAGCACAATGATCTCGCCTTCCATGCCTGCAACTTCCGTGACAGCCGTCACCTTCCTTTGGCCGTCTTTCAAACGCGTTTGCTGTATGATCAAATCGACTGCGGATGATATTTGCTGGCGCACCACTTTAAGGGGCAAATCCATGCCTGCCATAAGCACAAGGGTTTCAATGCGTGAGATCGCATCTCGCGGAGTATTCGCATGTACCGTGGTCAAGGACCCGTCATGACCCGTATTCATGGCTTGAAGCATAACCAATGCCTCCGCGCCGCGTACCTCCCCCACGATTATTCGGTCCGGGCGCATACGCAGTGAATTCCTGACAAGCTCACGAATACTGACTGCGTGGAGACCGTCCGCATTCGCGGATTTTGTTTCCATGCGCATGACGTGATCCTGCTGAAGTTGAAGTTCCGCGGCATCCTCAATTGTAATGATGCGCTCATTCTCGGGAATATAACCGGAGATAACGTTTAACAATGTGGTTTTACCAGAACCAGTGCCTCCAGAAATGACGATATTCAAGCGCGCCTTTACACAGGCTGCCAAAAAATCCGCGATTTGTGGTGTCAGTGATCCAAAAGCCACGAGATCACTGACCTGTAATTTATCTTTGCGAAACTTTCGGATCGTAATCGAGGGACCATCAATCGAAACAGGGCGCACGACGGCATTCACACGCGAACCATCAGGCAAACGCGCATCCACTGTCGGGGAATCGCCATCCACCCGGCGCCCAAGAGGCAGGATAATGCGGTCTATGATGCGAAGGACATGATCGTCATCATCAAAAACAGCATTACTCTTGGTAAGTTGCCCCTTCTTTTCTATAAAAATTTTCTTGGGACCATTCACCATGATCTCAGTAACTTCAGGGTCATCAAGCAAAACCTGGATCGGACCTAAACCAAGCAGGTCATCTATTACCTGGCCGAATATATCTTTTTTCAAATCTTCAGGGAGTCTTAATTGAGTTTGTTCATACACATTGGAAATATTCTGCTGGATAAAAGAACTGCGTTGGGTGGAAGCGACCTCCTCCAGTTCCATGGCGCGCAATAAATGATCAGCCAAATATTTCTTAAGTTTTATCAGGTCCTGGCTGCTAAGCCTTTGAGGCGCACTGGGACTTGGGGTACTCATTCTTTTGCCACCTTGTCTTCATCTTCCCCAACAGGCATAACCCACACAATTTGTTTCTTTTGAACCGCAAGAAACGGGCTTTGGTATATTATTTTCCCTTCCACATCATAGACATTTGCGTCGGTCACAGCGATAAATTGTTCGGTACCCTCTAGTTCAGTTTTAAATCTTGCTCCTTTTATTACGTGAATAAGACCGCGAATCAGATGAGTTGTGGTTTGAAGAATGGATGGCACGGGCACTTTTGTGACCACATCCGTGAAGAACTTTCCATTTTCATCATATTCAATCATGATCGTAATGCTCCCAGGGGTTACAAATCCCTTGTCTCAATATCATCATTTCTCCTAAGCAGAGTGGATAAGATGTAAACAGTACTTAAGGTTTGAAAATAAATTACATCCGACGTAATTTGCCCGCCAGAGATTCCATTTCCCTGGCTGCATCTTGAAAAATAATGGTTGCTGTATTTTTCGGAAATTCCAATGAGAACGGCCGGTGACGGCTATTGGCAAAAGCCAAATTACTACCCAGAT
>DATEDD010000262.1:0-4684 GCA_035286565.1 Anaerolineales bacterium | reverse complement strand
CGCGGTGGCGCTCAAACTCGCGGACTTGACCAATCTCACCATCACCGTCTACGTTCCCGAAGACCGCTATGGCGAGATCTCGCTTGGGCAATCCGCCGAAGTGAGCGTGGATTCCTTCCCCGGCGAAATCTTCACCGCCATTGTCATCCAAATCGCGGACAAAGCCGAATTCACCCCGCGCAACGTCCAGACCGTTGAGGGACGCTCCAGCACAGTCTTTGCCATCAAACTGAAAGTGGAAAATCCCGAAGGCAAGTTGAAGATCGGCATGCCAGCGGATGTGTTTTTTAAATAATGTCTAAAGTCGAAGGTCAAAAGTTAAAGTCAAAAAATAGGAGATAAAACGTGACTGCAATTACTCGATTTGAAGATATTGAATCGTGGAAGACCGCAAGGCAATTAACGAATTCAGTCTATGCTCATACCAACTTGACAGGATTTAATCGTGACTTTGGCTTGCGTGACCAAATCCGTCGGGCGAGTGTTTCTGTAATGAGTAACATCGCTGAGGGATTTGAGAGTCGCACGGATGTGCAATTTATTAATTTTCTGGGCATGGCGCGCGCTTCGGCTGGCGAAGTAAGGGCGCAACTTTATATTGCCCTTGATCAAAAATATATTACAGAAGAACAATTCAACGAGACTTTTGAAATGGCTCAGACTTGCGCTCGCCAAATTGCCAATTTTATGAAATACCTCGAATCCAATTCTCGCCCACGTCGCACTTCAGATGACACTTTTGAATATGAAACCTAATCCATTCGACCTTCGACTTTCGACCTTTGACTAATCCTGACCTGAAAAGGAACACGCCATGAAACCCGTCCCATTTGATTGGGCGAAGATGAAGAATGTCCAAAAGATCCATCGCCTGTTGTATGCAATCGGGTTGGGACCTCTCATCGGCAGGATCATTCTCCTTTTGACAACGACAGGTCGAAAGTCAGGCATGAAGCGGGTGACGCCTCTCCAGTATGAAAAGATTGGCGAGGATTATTACGTCGGTGCAGCGCGTGGGACGAAGGCTGATTGGGTACGGAATATCCAGTCGTGCCAGAAGGTCGAAGTCCGCGTTGGGGCGAAACAATTTCAAGGTGTGGCTGAGGTTGTGACCGACCCTTCAAGGTTTGCCGACTTTGTGGAAATCCGACTCCAACGCCATCCGTTCATGATCGGCTTGATCATGGAAAAAGCGCATGGATTGCCGCGGCATCCCCGCCGTGAGCAATTGGAAGAATTGGGAAGAACAGAAGCATTCGTGATTCTGCACCCGACCAAATTTAGCGAGAATTAAAAATGACCGATTACCTCGTTCAGGCAACTGACCTGCATAAACATTTTGGCAATAACCGCGCGGTGGATGGAGTCTCCCTGCATATCAAACCCGGCGAAATCTACGGACTCGTCGGTTCGGATGGTGCAGGGAAAACGACTACCATGCGTTTGCTGGTCGGCGCATTGCTTCCAAATAAAGGTGAGATTCATGTCTGTGGATACAATGTGTTGAAACAAACCGAACTCGCCCGCTCGCAGATCGGTTATCTCTCGCAGCGCTTCTCCATGTATGAAGATTTAAGTGTGCTCGAAAACATCCGCTTCTTCGCCGAAGTGCGCGGACTTTCGCAAGGCGAATGGCTTTCCCGCTCGATGGAAATTCTCGAATTCGTCGGTCTCGCCGATTTCAAAGACCGCCGCGCAGGTCAACTCTCCGGCGGCATGAAACAAAAACTTGGGCTTGCCTCCGCACTTGTGACCCGCCCGCGTTTGTTATTGCTGGATGAGCCTACCACCGGTGTTGACCCTGTGACAAGGCAGGATTTCTGGCAACTCGTTATCAAACTCGTCTCATTATCCCCCACTCCCTCTGGGAGAAAGGCTAGGGGTGAGGGCGTTAGTGTCATCATCTCCACCCCCTACATGGACGAAGCCTCCCGCTGTCACCGCGTTGGATTTATGAGATTGGGAAAGATCATTGCAGAAGATACCCCCTCCAATTTGCGCGCCCGCCTCAATGGACGCGTGCTTGAACTGCGCGGCAATCCCATCAACACCCTGCGCCACATCGCGCATCAGGATGAAGACGTGGAGGATGTCGCCGCCTTTGGCGATAAACTACACCTGCGGGTGAAGGAAAATTCGGTAAAGAAAGTTATATCCCGTTTGACAAAACAAATAGAATCGCAAAACGCAGAATTGCTCGAACTTCGCCCCGTCCCGCCCACTCTCGAAGATGTTTTCATTGCCCTCTCCGACATTTGACCTTCAACCTTCGACCTGTAACCTTCGACCTTCAACCAGAGACATTTTATGACCCCCATCATCTCCGTTCAAAACCTCACGCGAAAATTCGGTGATTTCGTCGCGGTGGATCACATCAACTTTGAAGTTCACAAAGGCGAAATCGTCGGCTATCTCGGTCCCAACGGTTCGGGCAAAACCACCACCATCCGCATGCTGCTCGGCTTGCTCAAACCCAGCGACGGCAGCGCCAACGTGCTCGGCTACGATGTCTTCAAACAAAGCGAAGAAGTCCGCGCGCGGGTGGGATACATGTCGCAAAAATTTGCGATTTATGATGACCTGACGACTCTCGAAAACCTGACCTTCTACGGCGGAGTGTACGGCATCACGGACAAGGACCGCATCGCCCATACCCTGGAGTTGGTCGGTCTCAATGGGCATGAATCCACGCTGACACGGGACCTGTCCACTGGCTGGCGTCAGCGGCTTTCGCTTGGGATTGCGCTTGTCCACGAGCCGAAATTATTATTTCTTGATGAACCCACCTCTGGCGTTGATCCCACCGCCCGCCGCGCTTTCTGGGATTTGATCTATGAACTTGCCGAAGGCGGCGTTACTATTTTAGTCACCACACATTACATGGACGAAGCCGAATACTGTGAGCGAGTGGGTGTGATGCGCGATGGAAAACTCCTCGCTATGGATACGCCCACGAATCTAAAACGAACGATTATCACAGGTAATGTGTGGGAAGTATTCGCGCATCCGCTGGAGCAGGGATTGGAAATCCTGCATGAAATGGACGGTGTGGAGCGCGTCGGCTTGGCGGGGGATCATTTGCGGGTGATCAGCCAAAGGGTAGGGAAAGAGGCGTTGCAAAGCCTCTTAAGCAGAAAAAAGATTCGGGTGGAAAAAATCGAGAGAGGTGAGCCAACACTTGAGGATGTCTTCCTTTCGTTGGCTCGATGAATAAGATGAATAATATGTAGGGAGACAGCGGCGCTGTCTCCCTACATATTATTGTTCAGGGGTGACGATGGCCATGATGAGATACGCAATGATGATACCAGGGCCGGCAAGGAAGAAACCAAGCACGAATAACAGACGCACAACAGTGGGGTCAATGTTAAGATAGTCTGCGAGACCTGCGCACACGCCCGCGATCATGCGGTTGGATTTGCTTCGGGTGAGGGGTTTATAGTCGCTCATTTATTTTACTCCTTTCGTTTGTCTATTTGTTTTACGCAGACGAACGGAAAGAGTTGCAAACATGATTTATTTGTGTATCCTGCCCTCAAAATAATTTGCACTCGCCGCGTAAAGCAGGAAACCTCCCAACATGATAAACACCACAGCCTGCAAGCCGAGCCATTTGAATTGCCATAAACCAAAGCCTGTAAATACAACGCCTACCAAACCATAGAATATCGCATTGCGCATATAACCTGATGCAACACGTTTGGATTGGAACAAGTTTCGTGCGGTGAGCTGTTCTTGTTTGTGTACATCATCTTCGTGGCGATGTTTGCAGACAAGCACATCATCAATGACAGCGGCGCATTCGGTGCATAGTCCGCGCTGACAGTGTTTGCATAGTCCGATGGCGGGAGATGTGGGGTGGTAGAAGCAGTTCATTTATTCCTCGTTCCTCTTTCTTTTTTGTAACTTGTCAACTTGTCTACCTGTGTACCTCTCTACTTTTTTATGACCGGATGTCTTAACACTGTCTTCATTTTATCAGGCGCGGCCTTGCGCGGGTCACTGAGATAGATTTCGTGATGTTTGCCGTTGGGACCAACATTATCCTGCAATCCATTTTCCTGCATGAACTCTTTCATGCGTTTAATCGTCGTGGGTTCGGTGGCGTATGGTCCGATGTGCATCACCTGCACACACAAACCTTCTTCAAAATGGGCCAGTCTCGCTTTGGATAGGATTTCGCTGTCCCCTCTTTTCTTGCGGACTTGCTGGCGTGCTTCTTCAAACAGTTCTTTGGTAATAACGTCAGGCTGCATCATCATCAGCGTGTAGAACCAATTGTCTTTGATGGTGATATCGAACATGCCATCTTCAACCCACCATAATCCCTCCAATGCCATGACGGGATAATCAATGGCGTTTGTCTTGCGCTTCTTTAGCATGAACTTTAGCGTGTATGAAAGTCCATACAAAGCCTGAGTCGCTTCTTGAAAGCCAGGTGATGTTCCTGGAGCCTGTCCCTTTTCGATAGCGCCGTCAATCATGGCGAATTGCAAGCGCGGTATTTGTATGGCTTCAATCTTTTTTGCTGAAGGTTGATAAAGATGTTTATATTGTTTGCGAAGATCCAGAATTTTCATTTCAATCTCCTTTGTTTTATGTTGCATTAGTTCTTTTCAGAATTCGTTGAATATACAATGTCAGTCCCTTTGATGGGGTTTTCTTTTGACCGAAGTCCCAATCT
>DATEDD010000261.1:0-3397 GCA_035286565.1 Anaerolineales bacterium | reverse complement strand
TTGTTCAGGTCAACCACGCCGACGAAGGGCAGGTTGCGATAGTACTCATCCAGATCAAGCCCGTAACCAAATACAAATTTATTCGGAATAGTGAATCCAAGATAATGAATGGGCACATGCGCTTCGCGTCGTTCGGGCTTGTCAAGCAAAGCACACACTTTCAAGGTCTTTGGCTGGCGGGTTTCGAGCATTTGCAAAACGGCTGAGATGGTATGTCCGCTATCTACGATGTCTTCAACCAGCAGAACATTCCTGCCGCGAATATCAGTTTGCAGATCAAGGGTCACACGCGCAGAGCCTGCCGTTTCACGCCTGCCCGCGCCATAGGATGAGACAGCCATGAAATCCATCATATGTGGAACGGTAATTTGCCTGCTGAGGTCAACCATGAACGACACGCCGCCGCGCAAAATACAAATCAGCAAAAGGTCTTTAGCAGAATAATCCTTGCTGATCTGAGCGCCCAACTCTTTGACGCGCGCCTGTAAGGTTTCCGCATCTATTAATATTTCAGCGAGTACATCCTGGTAGTCTTGCATACATTTATATCCTGTGTACCTGTTTACGTGTGTACCTGTGTAAATGTAAACAGGTAGACACGTAAACACGTAGAAAAGAATTAGCGCGGGACTTCGTGATGCTGACGGCAACGCGCTTCGTATAATTCGGATGCGCCGACGATCACGATCGGCTCATCATAACGGGCTGGCTTGCCATTGACCAGGCGCTGGGTACGCGAGGCATTGTCGCCACAGACCATGCAAATGGCATGCAGTTTCAAGACATCCTCCGCTTCAGCCATCAGCGTCGGCATGGAACCAAATGGTTCACCCCGAAAATCCGTATCCAGGCCGGCGACGATCACCCGCACGTTACGCGAGACCAATTCCCGGGCGACAGTCACCACTTCAGGGTCAAAGAATTGCGCTTCGTCAATGCCGACAACGGTTGTGTCTTTATCAAGTTTCGAACGAATGTCTGCGGCTTTTTCAACCGGAATGGCTTCATAAGTGGAGCCGGTATGAGAAGCCACTTTTTCAATCGTATAACGCACGTCAATGGCGGGCTTGAACACCTGAACTTTTTGCTTGGCGATGGTTGCTCTGACAAGCCTGCGGATCAATTCATCCGTCTTGCCGCTGAACATAGAACCGCAGATCACTTCAATCAAACCATGTGTATGCTTCATAAAACCTCTCGTCATTGCAATCAAGAAGCAAGCTGAACGATTATTTAGATTACTCACCTACATTAAACGCTTCGTCTACTAAGGAACTGTCCTTCGACTGCGGGCTTCGCGACATCTGCCCATCCGCTCACATCGTCCCGATGCTTTTTCGGGAGGACGAAGTATCCTCCTCGCTGAGCGGAGTGAGGATAGCACTACCATCCGAACGCAGTCGAAGCGCGCACGCCACAAGTTCCTTCCGCTGTGGCAATACTTGCAATGACATAAATAAATTATAAAAACAGGCAGACGCTTTGCGCATCTGCCTGTCTAGTTTACCTGATAAACCCATCTCTGACAAAGTTCCCGGGGGTAAGCCCCGTAGGGAAAAAACCTACTCGCCTGTTTCGGGTTCAGCGGCTTTTTCGGCTTTGCGAGACTTGAGCACTTCTGGAATTTCAAAACCCAGGGCGCGAAGTTTCTTCTTGGCCGCAGTCAATGAAGATTGGCCAAAGCCAGCGATCCCCAACAAAGAGGCATCCCCTTCGGCCAGTTTTGCCGTGATCTGCCCGAAGGTCAAAACGCCGGCTTTCTTGAGCGCATCCAATGCGCGCGGCGCGAGGCCGAGGTCGTCAATCGAGCGGTCAGGGGAAGTCAATGACTCTTCCTTGGTTTTTTTCTGTTCCACATAGGTCTGGCGGGCGGAAAGTTTCTTGTAGAAGCGGTCCACCTGCCCTTCAACATCAAGAAGCCTGGAAGACTCACCCGTAAAGAACGGGTGGCAATTCGAACACACGTCAATGCGCAATTCCTTTTTTGTGGAAGTGGTCACCCACGTTTTGCCACAGGAAGCGCAGGAGACGTTCGCTTCATAAACTGTAGGATGGATTTCTGCTTTCATCTTATTCGACCTCAGCGGGGACGATATTGACACGCTTGCGGCCATGCACAACATCGAACATCACGATCCCATCCGCAATCGCGAACAAGGTATCATCTTTTCCAACCAATACATTAATGCCCGGCTTGATCCTTGTGCCGCGTTGGCGTACAAGAATATTGCCGGAAAGGACAAATTGACCGGCGTAACGCTTTACACCCAGGCGCTGGGCATTACTGTCACGGCCGTTGCGGGTTGATCCGCCACCTGTTTTATGTGCCATTTCTACCTCACTTACTTCTTTACAGTCTTCTTGGTTGCAGGCGACTTGGAAGTCGGTTTTTTGCTGCCACAGGCTTCTTCGCGGGCGCTTTTTCGGATTTCTTTACAGGCGCTTTTTCAGATTTCTTGACGGGTACTTTTTCGGATTTCTTCGCCGCTTCTTTCGGCGCCTTGGCCTGCTTCTCGACCTTGGCAACTTCCTTCACCTCGGTCGCTTCGTCTTTCTCAACCTTGGCTGCGGTCTCTTTCCTGGCAACTTTGCGTTCTTCACCAGGCTTGCCAATGAAATCGATCATCAAACGCGTATATTGATGACGATGCCCACCCTTAACGCGGATGCGCTTCTTGGGGCGATATTTGAAAGAGGTAACCTTGGGGCCTTTGACGTGTTCCACAACTGTGGCAGAGACCTTGATCTCACCTACTGTGGGAGTTCCAACCATGACCACGTCTTCGTCAATCATCAGGAAAACACGTTCAAAGTCGAACTTTTTGCCTACTTCAGAGGCTAGGCGATCCACATCAATCGTGGAGCCTTCGACGACACGGTATTGTTTGCCGCCACTTTCAACAACAGCTGTTCTCATTATTTATGATCTCCAGTCATTCACTTCGCCGCGCGTTCCGCGGATCCTTACACCCATTCAATGAACTCAGGGCAGGTCTACGCCGAACTGTGGGGAAGCTGGGTTATTTACAAGCAACTGCCCCGGTTCTAACCTCCGGGGCTGAAGCGAACGATATTATACATGTGAGGGGGTACACCTGTCAACGGTTTTCGAGCGGAATATTCTCGAAGAGTCGCCCTCCTAAATCAGATTGGCGGATAACAAGCTTGTACGAATCGTGATCAAAGTATCAGGGATGAAACGATTAATCCTAATTCGGAATAATGGAAGTAATTGCCCGGGTCACAGCCTGAAGCCTGCCGGCATGGGCTTTAAGTTTGTTCACGTCACCCGTTTGAAGGCCAGAGCGGACATCGGTAATGGTCTTCGTCGTGGTGCTTTCGTTATCAATGATCTTCTGGGTGATGCTTTCAAGGTTGACCAGCATTTGCATCACGT
>DATEDD010000260.1:0-3522 GCA_035286565.1 Anaerolineales bacterium | reverse complement strand
GAAGAGTTGAAGAAATTAGTAAAGTGAAATTTAGGTGACAGTCACTTTAAAAGTGACTGTCACCTATTACAAATGGAGACTACCATGAACGACATGCAAAAGTTACTCAAAATCTCGCCCGATAAACTCAAGGCATTCAATTCCGTTTTGCTTGATCCAGACTCGCAGGTCATGAAGGATTTTCTTGCGGTGATGGCAAAGTATGGCACACCCAAAGAGATCAACCGCAAACATCGCGCGGCACGCAAGATGGACAATTTGTTCAAGCTGGTCGAAGCGAAGAACCCCGATTACATCAAGGATCTGAATTGGTTAATTGAGCAGCGCGATAAAGGCGCATTCATCTCGGTGGCAGATTACAGGAAAAAAGTTTGGGGCGATGCGGCCGCGGTGCGAAAGATGAAGTTCAAAGATAAATATGCGGTAACACTTGAAGTATCCGCTTTACAATATTTCCCCTGGGTGCGTGTGATGGCGGAGCAAGCCATTGCAAACCAAACACTCATGCCTGGAAGATATATCGCCGTTCGCAATATGAAAGAATCCGAAGCGGATGGCGACCTGCCAGCCATTGTAGCAGCTCTGGAAATCATCGGCGCATCGTTCGTGGAAACACTGGACACCAAAGGCACGGATGGTTCCAATCCGCATCTTGGCGGACCTGCAACCATCACGGGTTACTTCGGCGGAATTGGTCAACCCAATGAACATGCCTTGCAATGGCTGGATGAGTTCCTTTATTACTACACCAATTACGGTGTGCAACATGTTCTGAATTTCAATGGAGGCACGATCCTGCTCGGCTTCCTGCTTTATCGCTTGGGCGTGGACATTCAATTCAAGATCTCGGTGTTCTACGGCGCGGATAATCCATATAACGCGCTATGGATTTTGACAATGGCGAAACTGCTGAGCCGCGACGATGGCACTTCCCCGCTGATCGGATTCAATTGGTCGAACTCGGTCAATAACCGGACAATGGAGCTGACTTCCGAATTCAGAAAAGCGCTTGGTTTTGAAAAGATCGTCCGCTTTGAACATCACATCACTGAGCCGCAGAAGAGCATTGTCATTCAACCATACAACCGCCGCGCAGAATTGGTGGAATTGGCTGACCATGTTGCAAATATTGCCGCGAAACACGAAGGCGGCGACCCCGAAGTAGATGTGACTCGCGCGCATCAATCTGATCTTTTGGATTACTTCCGCGAGAAAAAAGAAGTCATCGAATCGGGTGATTGGGATAACCTGCAACAAAACTATCTCGATAAAGTCGCTGCGTGCAATCACTCCGCCTGGGATTTGACGAAGGCAGGTTTAAGTTTTATCGCGGCGAGGAATTTGCATAAGTGATCCAGGCGTGAATGAATATAAAGCGGTCATCCCAAAAAGATGGCCGCTTTATATTCTCATTTGATAATATTTTTTTATACGTCCACTGCAAGACAAGTAAGAGTCTGCTCGACACCGGGAATGGGCTGGATCTCGAGGGCTGTAATTGCCCCGAGTTTGGCTAAATCAGCTGTCTCCACCACAGCCACCGCATCATAGGGTCCAAAGGTCATATGGGCTTCAACAACGCCGCCCACCTTACGAAGCTGATGGACAACATCCTTGACGTCGCCCGCGCGGATCTTGATCATGACATAGGCTTTCATGGTTTCTCCTTTTGGTTAGCCTTTCTTAACGCGCAGAAATATGATCCAATAAATGGCGGCTACCAGTACCGCACCACCAATGATATTTCCGATAGTAACAGGAATCAAGTTGTTGATAAAGAATGCCTTCCACGTCAACACTTCGAGATTTGAGACCTTTTCCCCTACTTTTGCCATGTAGACCGGATCGAAACTTTTGACGAGCAGGGCATAGGGAATGAAGTACATATTTGCAACACTGTGCTCAAAACCTGCCGCTACGAACGCCGTAATGGGAAAGATGATGGAAACGATCTTGTCGATTGTCGTGCGCGCACTGTAAGTCAGCCAGACGGCAAGACAAACCAACGCATTGCCCAAAACTCCCAAAGCAATCGCCTGCATAAACCCAAGTTCACATTTTGCAATAGCGATCTTTAATGCTGTGATACCCACTGCATCTGAGCCAAAAGTATATTGTTTGGAGAAGAACATCAGCACCGCGGTGGCAATGGAGCCGAAGAAATTTCCTGCATAAACGATGACCCAATTACGCAAAAGCGCGCGCCCGCTGACTTTGCCGCTTGCCCATGCCATAACGATCAGGTTATTGCCGGTGAACAATTCCGCGCCGCCAACAACGACCAGGATGAGTCCAAGGCAAAAGACGAGCCCGGTCAACAAACGTATGAGTCCATACGGCAAGCCAGTGGAAAAAGCCACCGCCCCATCTGCCGCAGTGACAGACATACCGCCGGCCGCAACAGTGGTTGCAAATATCGCCCCCAATGAAATGAACGCGCCCGCAAGCACGGAAAGCATCAACATGCTGAAAACCGGCATTTCCGCTTTACGCACACCAAGATACTCAGCCCGGGTTGCCATTTCAGCAGGTAATAGAGAGTCTATTCTTATCTCACTCATAAGCTATCCTTTCTAAATTTATTTGTGATTTATTTCACAACACGAGTATAACAACTGATTTCCAATTTGCATAGTTAGCATGTAATCAAAATAAGGTGATATTACTCCAGTTCTTTATCCAAGTTTATTCCTACCAAGCAAAGACCCAAGTCCTGCCGCAAGCAGGGCTATCAAAACAATAATGCCGACCACCATCCCCCCGTTTTGAAGCGAGGCAGGCGCCTTTGGTAAAGGTGTTGATGTAGATGTACCTGTCATTGTGACCGGAACCGTAGCTGTCGAAGTGGGAATGCCGAACGTTGCCGTTACAAAAGGAGGCGAAGTGGCTGTAACTGGCACAGGTTTTCCTACCAAAAGGGTTTGTCCTTCAAAAATCTCATCCGTGACTAGACCATTCAATCGCTTTAAGTCCTCAATGGTTGTGTCGTACGCAATGGCAATGCTCCAAAGCCCTTCGTTCTTTTGGACAACATGGTAAATCTCGCCGTTCTCAAAAGGCGTGCTGATCAATACCACAACCGCTTGCGTCCCAGCCGCGCCGGCAGTGGAGATAATAAACTCGGATGAAGAAAAAGTTGGGGTTGAAGTTGCCGCAGGAATTCCGCTTTCAGAGCCAGCATCCATGACATAATAAGTGACACCATTGGCAATCGCCATGCCCGCGCCAATATCTTTGAAATCCGTTGAGAGCATGATATTTAAGCGGCTTAGGTCGCCCTTCCAAAAAGTGACCGCGCCCGCCGGAGAAAGATTCGCACCGGAATGAACATTTTCGCCAAAGAATCCACCCATCGAAAGATTTCCCGCCACCGAATAGCCTGCCTCAATGGCTCGTTGATATGGGCGCAATCCGTTTGCGTCAAATTGAGACACAATTCCTGTGCTTGCAATGTAATCCGCATGGGATTGGGCATTGCTCATCAAAATGGAATTCACCTGATAGGGCGGTAAATGATTCTCG
>DATEDD010000259.1:0-7137 GCA_035286565.1 Anaerolineales bacterium | reverse complement strand
CCGATAATAATAATCAAATGGGTTGACCGAAGAGCTATGTACTTTTATCAACACTCTATCTTCATGCCCCTCTTGAATGGATGGTTTTTCGACATCCTCTACTTTCAAGACTTCGGGCGGACCATACGACCTGTAAACTGCGGCTTTCATAAAGTTGTTCTCCCGGTGATGATGTCAAAATTATTTGAAAAAAGTAGACCTTTTCGGCTATTTTTGCAACCAAATCTCCCATTTTCCTGTTCCATTGACGGGCAACCCTTCTCCCAACCACTCATACAACGAACCATCATACACTGCGACATTATCGTGACCGGTCATTAAGTGCGCCGCCGCATTAACCGCCGCCGCTATCCCGCCGCCGCAGTAGGTGATGATGCGTTTATGTTTCGATACATCCCTCAGGCGAAGCGCGAGCGCATCATTGGGCAAGAGGTAATCAAACCCTTGCTTCAAATCTCCTTGCATCAAATCCATACATGGGAGGCAGATCGAGTCTGGAATGTGTGACGCTTCATAGCTCACGAGCGGCAATACATCAACTATGGCTACATCATTATTCTGCATGGATTCCAAAATTTCTTCTTTGCTGGCGAACATGCCCGGTCTAAACTGACCTTGAAAAATGGACGACTCATACTGACGGACTTCCTGTTCGATTTTTCCCCCGGCATTTTTCCACGCTGACAGCCCCCCGTTGAGAATGCGCACATTGTTGTGACCCGCATAACGGAGCAACCACCAGGCGCGCACCGCATAGGGAAGCATTCCACATGCATAAACAACGATCTCCAAATCGTTTGATATGCCGGCGTTCCCTATTTGTGAAGCAAGCTCCGCCTCGGGTAATATCGTGTACTCGTATTTGCTGTTGGGGTTTGAAAACTTCTCGTGATCGAAAAATGCCGCTCCGGAGATATGCCCCTGCAGATACATATCATCGGTAATAGTGGCGTCGTAGATTCGGATATTTTCATTATCCAATTTCTTTAGCAATTCATCCGCTTCAATTAAAATTTTGTCGCGATTCATGACTTACTCTCCTTATTGGTGGTCTTTCTATTGGATACCGTGCAACAACAACTTATTATTGGGTATGTTCCTGTTCGCGGTAAGGTAGTGGATCGCTGTAAATGATGCTTTTGCCATTTTCACGATACCACTACCTTTTTATTTACGAACTATTCCTTTTTATCCCCTTCTTCTGCGGACTTTTCGTCGTGCGCGCGTTTGTGCCATTCACTGAACATCGGGGGGACGCCACCTTCCCAGTGCCTGCCCCACGGTCCGTGATGTCCACAGGCGTGACGCCAAGTGCGGAAGAAGACCATTCGTAAAACTCCAAAGAACAGGAACAGGAAGAAGATGGAGAAGCAGATTCCGCCAAGGGGGAAGAATCCGAAGTGATGGCGGTATCCAAAGCTGTATGGATGATAGCCGTATCCATAGGCAGGGCCGTATGCCATCGGCGGCACGCCTTGTCCATTTTCAGCTGCTTCCGAGATGGCAGTTGCCACGGCAGGCGCCTGGGCAATGCCCTGGGTTTCCCCGGCCTTGAAAGCCATGAATCCGCCTGCACCGACGAGTCCAATCAGGAGTAGGACTCCGATCAGTCGAAAAATGAAACCATTACGAAACATGTTTACCTCCAATAGGTGATTGATTTGGTTTGTTCTTTCGCCCCAACTGTATCAATCCATTGTGGAGGAATTGTGGACGAGGCGGTGAGAGATTGTGTAGATCCTGCAGGAGAAATATAAACACTCACAAACAGTTTTGTAACTTTTCATCTTATACGGCTTTTGATACAATGCGGAGCGGTAATAACGGGACAGAAAGAAGCGTCCTGATTATGGCTGCAAACAAAATTCAGGCTATATTGCCTAAACAGGAAGAAACAATGTCTACAAATGGGAATGAGAAACATGTAAAAGTATTGATCTTGGGGTCGGGGCCGGCGGGGTTATCAGCGGCGTTGTATGCGGCGCGCGCTGAGTTGGCTCCTGTTGTGTTGACGGGTATGCAGTTGGGCGGTCAGGCCGCATTGACGTTTACCATCGAGAATTACCCTGGTTTTCCAACTGGTGTGGGTGGACCGGAATTGGGTGAGTTGTTTCAAAAGCAAGCCGAAAACTTTGGCGCGAAGGTTGAGTTCGATACAGCGCATGAGGTGGATTTTTCGAAGCGTCCATATAAGGTGATCACCGATAGCGGTGAATACAAAACAGATACGGTTATCATATCCACAGGCGCGAGTCCAAATCATCTCAATATTCCGGGTGAAGTTGAGTTGACAGGGCGCGGCGTTTCATATTGTGCCACTTGTGACGGCTGGTTCTTCAAGGATAAGAAAGTTGTGATTGTCGGCGGCGGAGACAGCGCGCTCGAAGAGGGTCTCTTCATCACACGCTACGCCTCCAGCGTGACCGTGATCCATCGTCGGGATGAATTCCGTGCAGGCGCAATTTTACAGAACCGTGCGAAAGTACACCCGAAGATGAAATTTATCCTTGACACAGTGGTAACTGAAGCGGTCGGCTTGGATAAACTTACAGCCTTAAAATTAAAGAATGTAAAGACCGGGGATGAAACGATCTTTGAAACTGATGGCTTGTTCATTTTCATCGGTCATACACCGAATACTCAGATGTTCGAGAATAAATTGAAGATGAGCGACCTGGGCTATATCATCGTAAATGACAAGATGGAAACTAATATCCCCGGCGTGTTTGCGGCTGGGGAAGCGGCAGACCCGCATTTCAGGCAGGTCATTACATCCGCGGGGATGGGCGCCGCAGCAGCCATTCAAGCGACGCGATTCCTCGAAGAAACGGAATCAAGCTAGAGGTCGAGAAAGAAGCGAGAGAAGGACTCCACTACCGAATCGGTAATAGAGAGTCCTTCTTTTAATTCGTCTTCGCCATTTTGTAAACTCAAAAAAGTGACATATTGTACTTTTGGCATATTGCTCTTTCAGATAGAATATGTCGAAAATCAACGGCGCTTTGACGCCGATTTTATATGGAGGCAGAATGAAGAAAATCTCTATTATTGGCGCTGGCAATACGGGTGCGACTGCCGCTCACTGGCTTGCCGAACGCGAACTTGCGGATGTGGTACTGGTGGATGTGGTCGAGGGCTTGCCGCAGGGTAAGGGGCTTGATATGTTGGAGGCCATGCCCATTATTGGTAAGGATGCAAAAGTGATCGGCACGAATGATTATGCCGACACGAAGAATTCCGATATTGTAATCATCACGGCAGGCGTGGCGCGCAAACCAGGCATGAGCCGCGATGACCTGCTCAAGATCAATGCGGAAATTGTCGGTAAAGCCGCAACCGAGTCGTTGAAGAATTCGCCGAACGCGTTCTTCATTGTTCTGACTAATCCTCTCGACACGATGGCGTACCTCACCATGAAAATGACGAAGTTGCCGCGTGCGCGCGTGATCGGCCAGGCTGGTATTTTGGACTCGGCCCGTATGCGCGCTTTTGTTGCGATGGAAGCAGGCGTGAGCGTTGAAAATGTTAATTGTTATGTATTGGGCGGGCATGGCGACGAGATGGTTCCTCTTACTCGCCATTCCAATATCGCAGGCATTCCATTGCGTGATTATTTCCCCGCTGACAAACTCGAAGCGATCGTCAATCGCACACGCAAGGGCGGCGGTGAGATCGTCAATTTGCTGAAAACCGGCTCGGCTTATTATGCGCCTTCCCTCGCCTGTGTGCAAATGGCAGAAGCGATCCTCAAAGATAAGAAGTTGATCGTACCGTGCGCCACTCACATGGAAGGCGAATACGGCTTGAGCGATATGTACTTCGGCGTGCCGGTAATGCTGGGCGCAGGCGGCATGGAAAGAATCATCGAGTACAAATTCGACGCCGATGAAAAAGCCATGTTTGAAAAGTCTGCTGCGTCGGTGAAAGAAACGCATGAGGCGTTGAAGAATTTGGTGGCTTTATAAACGGAACATGTAAACAGGTAGACACGTAAACATGCTTACCTTGTGTACTTGTATACTTGGTACTTATAAAAGGAGTTCCCCATGATTTTGCAGGAAAAAATTCAAGCCCAGCTTCCCGAGTGGCGCGAACGGATCAAAAAACTAGCCAAGGATCATTCTGAAGTAAAGGTTGCCGAAGTTAATATTGGACAGATCGTTGGCGGGATGCGCGATATCAAGTCGCTGTTGACGGACGTCTCTTTCGTGGACCCTGCGGAGGGCATTCGTTTCCGCGGCCTTTCCATCCCCGAAGTGTTGAAGTCCCTGCCCAAGGGGCGCGGCAATAAGATGCCGTTGGTGGGTGGTTTGTATTATTTGCTGATGATCGGCGAAGTACCGACCAGGGAACAGGCGCTGGAAGTGGAAGCCGAATGGGCGAAGCGCTCTGAACTTCCTGACTACGTTTATAAAATGCTCAAGGCCATGCCCAAAGACACGCATCCGATGATTTTGTTCACCCAAGCGGTTATGGCTTTGGCGAGAGATTCAGCCTTCACGAAGAAATATCACGAAGGCATGAAGAAGGATGCCTACTGGGAACCCGCGCTGGAAGACAGCATGAACCTGACCGCGAAACTTCCGGTCATTGCGGCGTTCATTTATCGCTATAAATACTTTGGCGAGAAGAAGAAACCCAGATACAATCCCAAATTGGATTGGGGCGCGAATTTTTCCAAGATGATGGGCGTATCGGATAGGAAAGGTTACGCGGAACTTGCGCGTTTATATTTCATTCTGCATTCAGATCACGAGTCTGGAAACGTCAGCGCACATGCTACTCACCTCGTAGGCTCCTCGCTGGCAGACATCTACTTTGCATTTTCGGCTGGCCTGAGCGGTTTGGCTGGCCCTCTGCATGGATTGGCGAATCAGGAATGTTTGGGCTGGTTGTTGGATGTACACAAAAAGTTTGGCGGCGTCCCCTCACGCGATGATTTGTATAAATTCGCATGGGATACGCTCAACAGCGGCAAAGTCATCCCGGGTTACGGGCACGCAGTTTTGCGCGTTCCAGATCCACGTTTCACAGCACAGATGGAATTTGCCAAGAAGCATTTCCCGCAGGATGAACTTATCCGCCTTGCGGATATGGTCTTTGATGTTGTGCCTGCCGTGTTGAAGGAACAGGGCAAAGCCAAGAATCCTGCCCCGAACGTGGATGCCATTTCCGGTACCTTGCAGTATTACTACGGTGTGCGCGAATTTGACTTTTACACGGTGTTGTTTGGCGTTGGCCGCGCCCTCGGTGTGACAGCTAACTACGTGTGGGCACGTGCATTGGGCCAACCGCTCGAGCGTCCCAAATCACTGACTACGAAGATGTTGGAAGACATCGTTGCAAAGTCGGCTGAGCCTGCATAAGATGAGACCGTAAAACAAAATTCCCGAAACTTTGGTTTCGGGAATTTTCCATTATGTCTTATCCTGTTTTTTTGTGGACGTCTGTTGCGAGATCAAACTTGACCAGGTGCACAATTCTCGCTCTTTCCCGCAAATACCACGGGACAATCTGACGGGCATGCTCGATATTCTCCGCTTCAACAATGGCCCAGCCAGTGTGGTCGTTGTCTTTGCAACCCCATTCAAAATGATGCAGATAACCTGCAGCGTGCAGGTCTTGCAGAACCTGAGTGCATTTTTCGATCGGGTGGGGTGATTCGATCATATAGCGTTCCATGTCAACTCCTTTTTAACGATAAATCATGAAAAGTCACCTTCCTGGTCAAACTCGAAGAATTCTCGATATACCCCTAATTAATTCCTCGTTATGCGGGCAGGTTTACTATTTCATCAAGGAAACTCACCTCGGGCGGACCTTTAACGCCTGCGCGTGCTGTAGCCTCGCGGAATTCCTGCGACTGGAACATCTGCATCGCTTTCTCTTTGTCGGCATATTCACCAAGGATAACGACCTCATTGGGACTATCCGTTTTGCTATAGGCGCGCACGCCCATGGAGCCAAAATTCTTGCGGAGCGCGCTGGCTTCTTCAAAGACGGGTTTCCACTTTGCAAGATCCTCAACTGTAATTCGAACAAGTACGTATGTCATGGCAAATCTCCTTTTAACTATAAAATGTGATTTGATAATATAACCCATCTGTTGTGCGATAGTTTCCCAGCCTCACCTTATCCGCTGTATAATCATGTCAAACACTGAAAGTGGAGTTTACATGACTTCTGAAAACAATCGCAATCCCGGCACGCCTCTTGATCTTGATTGGGTGATGGGCGCGCACGTCAACAAGAGCGCGGTGGAGCGGCGCGTCGAGTCCCTGCCCAAGCGGCGGACTGTCAAAAAGGAATGGCAGGCGGCGTGGCTTCTGCGCGCCGTCACCTGTATTGACCTGACCACGCTGGCTGGCGACGACACACCTGGTCGTGTAAAAAGATTGTGCGCGAAAGCCAGAACACCCATCCGCGCGGATATGCTTGCGAGACTTGGACTCGACGGCGAGAAAGTGACCGTCGGCGCGGTGTGTGTTTATCCAAATCGTGTCGCGGATGCAGTCCACGCGCTTCAAGGCTCTAACATTCCAGTTGCCTCTGTTGCGACAGGTTTCCCTGCGGGACAGACCCCTCTGCCACAGCGTATTCAGGAAATCGAGCAAGCCGTGGAAGCGGGTGCGCGTGAAATTGACGTGGTCATCGCCCGCAATTATGTTTTGACGGGCGACTGGGCTGCCATGTACGACGAACTGCAACAATTCCGCAAAGCCTGCGGGGACTCAGCGCACATGAAAACCATTCTTGCGACTGGCGACCTCGGTTCGCTCAAACAGGTCTATCAAGCCAGTCTCGTGGCGATGATGGCTGGCACGGACTTTATCAAGACCTCGACGGGCAAGGAAACAGTCAATGCCACGCTGGAAGTCAGCCTCGTGATGACACGCGCCATTCGCGATTACATGGAACGCTTTGGCTATAAAGTCGGCTTTAAGCCCGCGGGCGGAATCAGCTCCGCGAAGCAGGCGATGGCGTGGCAGTCGTTGATGAAGGAAGAACTCGGCGATGAGTGGCTGAAGAATGACTTGTTCCGCATTGGCGCAAGTAGTCTGCTGACCGATATCGAGCGGCAGTTGTATCACTACATCACAGGTCACTACGCGGCGAAACATCACATGCCGATGGGAT
>DATEDD010000258.1:0-7356 GCA_035286565.1 Anaerolineales bacterium | reverse complement strand
AAGTCCACGAATTTTTGGGCAAGGACTTGATTTGGCGTGTTCTTGAGAATACCAACAAATTCAATCTGGCGGAAGCACATGTCTGATGCAACAATGGAGGCGGTTGGAGATTCGGTCAGCGGTTCGGATGCGAAGAACACTTCCGCGGCGGGGCTGGACGCGTAGGAGACCACCATTGGCTGCGGTCCCTTGCCAGAGGAGGCGGAGAAGTTTGTGTAGTAGGCGGTCTCCCAGCCGTCCACAACGACAACTCCATTTGCTTTCAGGCTTTGCCAGTAAGTGAGATAGTCATCGCCAAAGTGAGCGCGGGTGGCAAGCAGGAAGGCAAGTCCAGGGGAGGAAGTAGCGGGATTTTCCACAACCAAAAGATTTTTGTATTCTGGCTTTGCCAAATCTTCAAAGGTTTGCGGAATGGCTAAATTATTTTCGACGAAATAATTTTTATCGTAGTTGATGCAGACATCACCATAGTCCACGGGCAGGGCCCGATTGGATGAATCAATTTTGAAATTATCAGCGATATTGCTCAGTGCGGGCGATTGATAGGCTTCGAAAATGTCAGCGTCGAGGGCGCGGGAGAGGAAGGTGTTGTCCACGCCGAAGAGGATGTCTGCGAGCGGGGCATTTTTGGTGAGGATAGCTTGATTTAGTACAGCGCCTGCGTCACCGCTTTGCATGAAAACAACTTTTGCGTTATTGTCCGTTTCAAAGGCTTTGATCACATCTTCACCGATGGCAAATGAGTCGTGGGTGAGGATGGTGATGGTTTGAGGTTCGGCTGGTTTGGAGGTGCAGGAGGCGAGAAGTAAAGTAAAAAGTAAAAAGTAAAAGGTGGGTTTCATTTTTTAGACTCCAATTTGGTGGTAACAGGTGACAGTCACTTTAAAAGTGACTGTCACCTTATTTATCAACACGGCGGTGAATGATGAGGAGCAGTCCAGATTTGATTTGGATCGTTGCTGTATCATTCATCATTTCGTTGCTGATGCCGCGTGTTTTTTGCGGATATAAAATTTCGTTTTGCAAAGTCCATTTGAGACCTGTTGTGACGATGCCTGTGACTTCGCCCTGCCAGGGAATTAGCGAGATGATGTCTCCGCTTGTTCCTTTGATAGTGTATTCGTCGCGGCAGAAGAAGACTTCTTCGATGCCGTCGTCGAGTCGAACGTTGGACGTTGAACGTTGAACGTTACTTACAAGGGCGATATTGCCGAGGGTTTGGTCGAGGCGTCCACCGAGAGCAGCGAGGATGATGATCTGTTCAGGGTTTAGCGTCAACGCGTGTTGAAAGGCGAGTTCGAGGTCGGTTTCGTTTTTGTCTGCGGGGGATTGAATGATCTCTGCGTTGAACGTTAAACGTTCAACGTTCAACGAGTCCAAATCACCGATGATGATATTGGGCGTTAGCCCGAGCGCGAGGGCATGACGTGTGCCACCGTCTGCTGCAATGATGAAGTCGCTCTCGCGCAGGAGGGCGTGGGCTTTATCCGGGTCGGGCAGGTCGCCGTTGGCGAAGATGATGATGCGTTTTGGGAACAAAAATCCTCCGATGGCGGAGGATGGCTATGAGTGAATCTAGAGTCCCTCCGCTGGTATTAACCAGATCAGGTAATGCGGGTCGAGCGATATACGCTCCTCTCGGCCTGTCAAGCAGGCTCCCCGTTCAGTTGTCTTGTGTCATCAGTATATGACTCAGCCCTGGGAATGTCAACATAAAAATTGAACGAGATGATATTTCGTTCTGGGCTATCGTACTCTGCGCTTCCACTCTTCCTTCATCTGTAGCTCGCGTGGACTCGCGCCTGAATCAAGCGCGAGAAAGTCGGTCATCAGACGGTTGAATTGGGTGGGGTTATCTATCATTGGAAAATGGCCAGCGCCTTCAAGATTAACCTGATGCATGTGATTTGGGAGCGCATCTGTTTTTTCCTGCGTGGGTATCGCAACAGCAGGATCGTTTGATCCATAGACAAGCAAACTGGGAACGCCAAGGTTGCGAATCTCGGGGAATATATTTTTCGCCTTGAGTCCTGCGATTGAGGCTGAAACAGCTTGCGGGTCCACTTTTGAGACGTCTGAAAGGGCGGCAATTGCTTCGGGTGTGCGGGATGACAACCATTCGGCAAGTTCGGTGGCAGAGGTTGTCCGCATGCGGGCATTGAGCGTTTCATACTCAAACGGACAGTTGATCGCCATCATGCGGTCAACACTCTGCGGACATTGTTTAATGAACGAAAACCCAACCAGCCCGCCAAGATCGTGACCCACCAGCGCAACTTTTCCAATTCCCATCCGCTCCAGAAAACGATGGATAAGGTCTGCCTGCTGATCGAGTGAATAGTGAAGGGAATCGCGCGAAGTATCGCCAAAGCCAAAGAGATCAATAGCGTAGGCACGGTACGAAGTGGATGCGACCTGCATGGTATTGATCCAGTACCGCCATGAACCGACCCAGCCGTGCAGAAAAACAATGGGACGGCCGCGTCCCAAAGCCTCGTAATGCACCATCGAACCATCAAGAATAATTGAGCTCATTTATATTTTTTTGTTTCTCTACCGATATTTTAATCCTGGGATGCAGGTTTTCGCTGATACAAAAGATTTAATCTGCGTTTCCCCCTCGACTGGCCAGCCATATATCGTCCCGACGCTTTTTCGTGTGTGTGGCGGTGGATCCTTCGTGGTGGCAAGTCTGCGTGCAGAATCGCCACTTGAATTATGTACGGTCGTCAGTTTATTATTTTCCAAATTTTGAGAGAATAGCCTTGACTCTTTCGGTAAGTTGGTCGGGAGCAAAAGGTTTGAGTATGTATTCCTCTGCGCCGGCATCCAAACCGGATTGAATTTCTGAATCCTGTCCTTTGGCGGAGAGAAAGACAACAGGAATATCTTTTAGGGCAGGGTTTGTCTTCATTGCACGGCAAGCTTCAAAGCCAGTCATCCTTGGCATACGCACATCCATCAGGATGAGGTCAGGGATGACCTGGTTGGCTTGTTGCAAGGCTTCTTCGCCATTGGAAGTAGTAATCACTTCATGGCCTGCAAATCGCAAAGTAAAAGCCACCAGTTCGCGGATATCCGGTTCGTCTTCTGCTATTAAGATCCTTGCCATTTAAACTCCATTATTTTCCGATGGGCAGGGTGAAAGAGAAGATACTGCCTTTGCCCGGCACGCCCGCGCTTGTCATCCAGATACGCCCTTTATGCATTTCAACCAACTGTCGAACAATGGGTAAACCCAGTCCGGTTCCTGGGGTTGAGAGGACAAGCGGGTGCTCACCGCGGAAGAAACGTTCAAAGATACGCGCCTGGTCTTCGGGTGCGATGCCAACACCATTATCCTGAACATCCACCTGAACTTCGTCTTTCTCCCGGTGAATATTTACCAGAATTGTTCCATTGTGGGGCGTGTAATTAAAGGCATTGTTCACAAGGTTTCCAAGGATCTGGCGCACACGATCCGCATCAGCCTGGATGGGCGGCAGATCCTTTGGAGCATCCAGGGAGAGAGTCATTGGCTTATCCTCCTTGTGAGAGCGGTTCGATACATCCGCAACGACTTCCTCGGCAAGGGCATGCAGATTGACAGCCTGCAAATTGAGCGTGACCCGTCCCGCTTCAATGCGCGAGATGTCAAGCAAGTCGCTGACCAGGGTATTAAGGCGTTCCATATTTTTGCGTACGATATCGAGGAAATGCGCCTGATTTTCGTTCAACGCTCCGGCCGCGCCCATCGTTAGAATATCAACATAGCCCTTGATGGCCGTCATCGGTGTGCGAAGTTCGTGACTTACCGTTGCCACAAATTCGGATTTCAAGCGGTCAACTTCGACTTCGTGCGTAACATCGCGGAAGATGGATACCGTTCCGAGAAAATCATTTTGCAGGATCACCGGCGCAAGATGGACCAGCGCAATGCGTCCATTTTCCAATTCCAATTGTTCGGCATGGGTGTCACCGGACTGATATGAGGAGGGATCTTCAGACCAGCGGCGGATGGTCTGAATCCACGTGCTGACGGCTTTTCCAAAAGTGGCCCCCAGACTTTCCAGTGAATTGTCAAGCAGGATGGATTTATCCATATTGAGGATTTTTTCCGAAGACGAGTTAACAAAGGTGATGCGGTTATTGGCGCCCGTTACAAGCACACCATCCGCCACCGCTTCGAGGATGGCTTGTGAACGGCTGGCATCCTCCTGTTCCTTGCGAAGCATTGCGCCAAGACGGTCAGCCTGATCGCGGATCAATTCATAAAGGTGGGCATTGTTAATTGCCACGGCCACCTGCCCGCCTATAGCCTTGACCAGATTTAGCATTTCAGCGCTGAAGAAATTTTGAGCGCGGTGGAAAACCATCAATACGCCAATTACATCATCGCCGACCAGCATGGGAACTGCAATCGCGCTGCGATGATCCTGCCCGGAGGTAGGATTACGCACCCAGCGCGGTTCTTGATATAGGTCATCTACAAGGACTGCCTCGCGGTGTTCCAGGACCCAACCGGCAAGCCCTTCACCAATCTTTAAAGTAAAGCCGCTGCGACCGGGGATGGAACGGTCTGAAATATAACCATACCCCGCGCGATAATGCAAAAGATTGTCCTCGGCCTGTACCATTAGAATGGTGCTTTGTTCTGCGCCAATGGCTTTATTGAGCAATGACAATGTACGGTTAAGGGCGCGTTCCAGATTAAGGTTGGAGGAAACTTCCGTAAGAATATTGAGCAGTGTTTCAGTGTTCTGCTGTTCCCGTTGTAATTGCGATGTACGTTCCACCACACGTATCTCAAGATTAGATGTCAGCTCCTGCGTTTCGGCAAACAGCCGCCCATTCTGAATGGCGACGATGGCTTGATTTGCAAGCGTACCGAGAATCTGCATATCTTCCTCGGTATATACCCCCGCCTGATAATTTTGAGCCGACAGCATACCCAGAGCCTTGCCACCCACCATCATGGGAACTGCCACAATGGATTGTGTTTCCTCATCCTCTTCACCGACCTGAACTGTATCCATCCGATTTACCTGCTCAATATTGGAGATCAGGATCGGTCTGGAAGTTTTTATCACTTCACTGCTCATTCCCTTTCCAAATGGGACGCGCTCAGCGGTATAAGGTTTGCCACGATCGAGCAGATAGACAGTCTCGATCTCGTTCTTCTCTTCATCGAGCAGGGTGATCACGAACGAATCCAATGGCATGAGGCGTTCCGCCGCCTTATACACGGAGGCATAAACTTCCTGCGGGTCGAGGCTGGCGCTGAAGAGGGAGGCGGAGGCATCATTCAACGCCTGCAATTGCCCGGCGCGTTCCTGGGTGGTTTGCACGAGGCGAAGATTATCCACCGACAACGCAACTTGCTGGGCAAGCGAAAGCAATAGGGCTTCATCCTCGGCTTTGAAGGCGGAGGTTGCGTTGAAATTATCCAATAACAGCAAACCTAAACACTGGTCGCTGGTAATGATGGGGATCAGCAGGCAGGAAACCGGCAAACGGCCTCCGGTTGCCTGGCGGTACAGGGCCAGGTTTTCCGCGCTTAAATTGTATTCACGGGCAAAATCGAGCTCGTCCACACGGCGCACTTGTTTGTTCGCAAATGCATTGCCCGGCATGGCTTCGCCTCGGCGATATTTTATTTTCATCATGCTTTTATTATCGGCATACCCGGAAACGGCCCGTGGAACAAGCGTTTCATTTTTTGGATTCCAGATCAAGACCACGCCGGCATGCGCATGTTGAAGGACACGGCGGGAATTATCCAGCAAGGACTTAATGATCGCATCCGTATCCATACCGGACAGCTGGCGGCTGAAATCAAGCAGTAGATTCACTTCATCGAGCCTGCGGCGCGTCTGATTTAACAGTGAGATATTTTGCAGGATCAAGGATGTCTGCTGTGAGATTTGCATGTAGACTTGACGGTCTTCATCTGTAAAGGACGGTATGGGTTCCGGGCTGACAGCCAGCATGGCCGCTACCGGTTTATTCTCCACCAATATGGGCAGACAGATCACACCCTTTGCATGTAACGAAGTAAGCAGGGAAGCATCCCGCCATTCGTCATCTTCATCCAGGTTTGAGATCATGATGGCTGCGCCAGTTTGCAAACAGGTGCGCAGGGGATTGCGCTGCCCAAATAACGCTTCCACATTCGTGGAACGCGGCAAACTTCCCATCACATGCAAAAGGCGCGGCCCCTCCAATGTATTCTCTGCCACAAGGGCAACCGACATGCCCAATTGTGTAAGGGTTTCACGCCCAAGCGCGGACAAAGCCGAGGATGCATCCAACTGACGGCTGACCGATTCTGTAATTGCCAAACCTGCACGGATGCGTTGAGCGCGCTTATCCAGATTATGCATTGAAATGGTCTGCTCCAGATCCTTGTGAAGCAGGACGGGCAGGTTAATATCATGCAGCTTCTTCTGGCGTTGCAACACGGATGAGAGCGAATCAATCCTGGTACTTAACTCGCTTTGGCGCAAATGATTGCCAATCAGTAACGCGGCTTGAGCGGAAAAAACCTCGACCAATTCAATTGTCGCCTGATCGGGACGCAAACCATTGGATGGGTCATCCAGGCTGATCAGTCCGACGATCTGTCCCTCCGCGTTTTCAAGCGGAATCAGCAGAAAGTCATTCGGGTCCCAGTCATTGGTGGACTTGCTCCCAGATCTGGAAACATCCAGCCCAACCATATGAATATCGGGAAGCACAACGGGAGCATGATCAACCGGGATATAGTAAGAATGGCTTATCTTAAACTCAGGCCGCATGAGTTGCTGTACGCTTAAAAGAGGCTGTTTATGAGC
The DNA here is from genome assembly GCA_035286565.1 of Anaerolineales bacterium. GTDB lineage: Bacteria > Chloroflexota > Anaerolineae > Anaerolineales > Villigracilaceae > Villigracilis. The sequence goes on along the minus strand of DATEDD010000258.1, from coordinate 544 downwards.
CAGCAGTTCATTCAGTGTTTCCTGGGGAAGACCCAGTGCAGTAAGGCGGCGCAACATGCCCGTCTCCGGTTCAACCAGGCTGATCAAAACCACACGAAAGGGGGTTGAGTCGCGGATACCTCGCGCTATGCTCTGCAAAGCCTGATCCAGCGGTTGATCAAGACCAAGGCTATAACTTACGTCTGTAAGGTGTACAAGCGTATCGGCACGGCGGCGCATCAATTCAATGCGTTGTTTTTCGGCCTGATAGCGTTGGGTGTTACTGAAAGCCCTGCCAGCCTGCTCTGCCAATGTCTGTACCCATTCGGTTATTTCAGGCGCAAAGAAACCAGGTGCCCCGGCGTGCATATTGATCAAACCGATCGAATGCGTTTGGTACATAATGGGGGCAATGATCGCAGAACGGAGTCCTTCATGCGGCGGAGAAATTCCCTCCTGCGAATAATCAGCAATGATATGAGGTTTACCAGTCTTCAAGGTGTTTCGCTCAAGAATGGTTAAATCACGCCCATTCTCACAGCCATAAAACAATTGAATTTTGGGT
>DATEDD010000257.1:0-5618 GCA_035286565.1 Anaerolineales bacterium | reverse complement strand
CCGCTGATTTTTGTGACTAAAAAATAGGCTTGAGAACCTTGATTAAAGATGATCTCCGCCACTTTTTGATTGATCTCAACAGCAACTCCCAACTCTTCCTGAGCCTCTCGGATTGCGGCTTGTTCCGCGCTTTCTCCTTTGTCAATGCCGCCCCCCGGAAAGGCAAAGTAGTGCAGTCCCTGGCGATGACGCTCGATCAGTGCAAGTTTGTTTTTTTCGATCAGGATGATGCCAGCCCGGTTTCTCATGTCAGGATTGCGCGTGTCTTATCGATATCAGCATGGATTTGTTCGAGCAGGGCTTCGACCGAAGTAAATCTTAATTCATCTCGTAGACGCGCTACAAATTCCAGTTTAACCTGCTCGCCATAAATATCGCGCTCAAAATCAAGCAGATGGGGTTCAATGCTTTGGATTTGTTTTTCTGGTGTGAATGTCGGGTTAAAGCCCACGTTGGTTGCCGCCATAAATTTTTCAATTCCGAGGGTCGCCCAGCAGGCATAGATGCCATTGGCAGGCAGTACCTTTTGTTTTGGGTAATCAATATTTGCGGTGGGAATGTTGATCCTGTGTCCGCGCCCATCGCCATGGATGACAGTTCCGCTCAGGCCGTAAGTGTAGCCGAGTAATTTCGCGGCTTCGACCACATTACCTGTTGAAATAAGTTTGCGGATTTCGGTGGATGAGATCACACCGCTTTCATCGCTGAGGGCGTTGATGACTTCAACGATGTAATCTAATTTCACGCCTATTTCTGCCAGTCGGGCTGCATTGCCCTCGCGGCCTTTGCCCAGGGCAAAGTCATAGCCGATCAACAGGCGGGTGAAGCCAAGAGTCTCTTTCAGCCGGGACATATATTCAAGAGCAGTGGCAGTTGACAGGTCGTGTGTGAAGCGTTGGGTGATGACCACGTCCACGCCAAGCGCTGCGAGCAGATCTGCACGTTCGTCTGGTGTGGTCAGACATCGTATCTCATGGCCAACCAGAATGCTGGCGGGGTGTGGATCAAAAGTCAAGACGACGGCTGGTGTATGCTGTGCGTGTGCACCGCTGACGAGTTTTTGGATGATCTCGCGATGCCCGCGATGAACACCGTCAAAGACACCGATGGAGAGCCATGAGTCTGGCAGGGATATTGCTTCAAGGGAATGATAATGTTGCATGGTGTAAAAAAAACCGCCTTAACGGCGGCTTATCGTCATTGCGAGGGCTGGGTCTTGATACGGGCGAGAAAAACACTCGCCCTACTCGACCACCGGCCCTCGCAACACTTGCGCCGCACGCCACATCGTCCCGACACTCCCTGGCACTGCCCGCCAGGGCAAGTGTGCGCCGTACGCCAGTGCGGTGTGTTCTTTCGGGAGTGCAGGTGTGACAGGTTTTTCAATCTGAAGTGAAGAAGACTTTCTTTGGCTGCCATTCACGGGAGCCGTCTTCATTTATAGTAAGTTCCATGAGGGCCACCAATTCGCCTTGCGTGCTGACGCCGCGGACTTTTGTCTCTGTGGGTTCACCAACAACTTTTACGCGATGACCATGGCGGATGTCTTCCACTTCATCGGGGTTGAGCTCCACGGCCGGCCAATCTCCGAGAGCTTCTGCGGCGGGGATCAGATATTGATACCAGTTGCCTGCGGTGAAGGCTTCCTGTAATTTTCGCAGTGGCACTGAATCGCGCAAGGTGAATCTGCCGCTTTTGGTGCGACGCAAGCCTACCAGATACGCGCCACAACCGAGTTTTATGCCGAGGTCATTCGCAAGCGAGCGGACGTAGGTGCCCGAGGAGCAATGTACATCAATTACAACTTCAGGGGGAGTCCATTCCAGCACTTCGAGGTGATGCACGGTGATTTTGCGCGGAGCAAGCTCCACTTCTTCACCCTGGCGCGCCATTTCGTAGGCTTTGCGTCCCTGCACTTTGACGGCAGAATAAGGCGGGGGAGTTTGCTCTATTTCGCCGATGTACGTTTTGAGCGCTTCTTCAAATTGAGCTTCAGTAACCGTCAGCGGGTCTTTTGATAAAGTCACCTGGCCTTCCGCATCGAATGTATCGGTTGAGCCTCCCAAACGGATGATGGCCTGGTAGCGTTTATCAGATGCAGAGACATATTCACTTAATCGAACAGCAGGACCAACCAGGATAACAAGTACCCCGGACGCGCGCGGATCAAGTGTGCCTGTATGACCCGCGCGGCGCAGTCCCGTGCCGTTTCTGATTGCCTGAACTACATCATGAGATGTCATCCCGACAGGTTTATCTACAACGAGCGCGCCAGAAATGGCGTTCTTTATATCTTGGCTGTTCATGTTAAATTATCCTCCTGAATCCTTTACCTTTTGATTGTGACATATTTTATCTGAATTTGCAACAGGCAGCATGGCTCTATTATGTAACTTTAATCCCTAGAGATTTAACAGTTCCCGCGTTTTTTTCAGCGCTACTTTTTCGACTTCGCTCAAACTTCCCTGGAGATCTGCTCCTGCGGCGGCGGCATGACCTCCGCCTTTGAAGAATTGTGCCACGGGTGAAACATCCACTCCCGGCTTCAGTGCGCGCCAGGAGATTTTTACATGGTTGTCTTTTTGTTCCACGAAGACCATTCCGACTTTGTTACCATCTATGGCAGAAATCATGTTGATCAGGTCGGCATCATCATTGCCGCCATATCCCGCTGACTTGCGGTCTGCGAGTGTGAGAGTTCCCCAGACAATCCCATGCTTGCTTTGCAGGCTGGAGAGTCCCGCGCCCCAATATTTCGCGGCGGGATATGTTTTTCTCACCAAAGCGCGCATGTAGATCTCAGGCATATCCACGCCTGTTTCCATCAATGCGGCCGCCTGTCTGAGTGCTTCGGGTGTGGTGTTGGGTGTGCGGAAACCAAGCGTATCGGTGATGATGCCGGTTAACAATGCAGCGGCAATCGGTTGGGTGATTTTCAATCCCCATTCCGGCAGGTGTTTGGTGAGGATCGCGGCTGTGGCAACTTCATTCGCCTCGATCAGGTTTAGTTTTCCAAAGTTTTCATTGGTGACATGATGGTCTATATTAATATCGGGTTGGTTGAAATTTTCAAATGCTTTCCCCGTGCGTTTGAAATCGGCGCAATCCACTGTGATGAAGGTGTCGTGATCTCCGCCTGGTTCTTTCTGGATCAGGTCGCTGCCCTCAAGGTATTTAAAGGAGGATGGCACACCGTCCAGGAGGATCATCTGCACAGATTTCCCCGCATCACGCAGGGCTAGTCCCATTCCAAGCAATGATCCGATTGCATCTCCGTCTGGTCGAACATGCGATGCAATGACAATCTTCTTCGCAATTGCTAACCTGTCTTTTATCTCCCCTGTGAGTTGTATATCCACTATTTCTTATCCTCCAAAGTCAGCATGTCATTGCGAGGGCGATGTTTTTCCGCCCGAAGCAATCCCAGAACAGTTGGGGATTGCTTCGTCGCAAAGAGCAAGAACGCTCCTCGCAATGGCATGATTTATTTCTTTTCTCTTATCCCAGCCATTATCTTTTCGATCTGGTCTGCGTGTTCCGGGGTGGGATCCCAATGGAAGCGTAACCTTGGAAATGCGCGCACCTCGACTCTTGAGGCCAGAATCCGCCTGATGAAACCGGAAGCAGATTCAAGTCCTGCGAGAATATCGGCTGAGCGCGAAGCGCCCTCCACTGCTGAGATGTAGATGTCCGCAAAGGCCAGTTCCCGGTCTATTTTTACATCTGTCACAAAAATTTGTTTCAGGCGCGGGTCACTCAACTCGCGGATCAGCATCTGTGCCAGTTCCTGCTTTACACGATCTGCAATGCGTTGTAATCGGATTCCTGATGGCATGTTTATGATTTTCGATTTATTAATTTACGATTTTCGATTGATGGTCGAATATATGTTGAGCTTTGTCGAAACACAGCCTGAGCGTTTTTTGCGAAGTGCGGACCAAGACCCGTTATTCAACAATGTAACACATCAGCATGTCGCCGGGTTGAATGTCATTGAAGCTCTTAAAGCCCACACCACATTCAAATCCCTGGCGAATCTCTTTAACGTCTTCTTTTTCATGACGCAATGAGGAGAGGTCGCCTTCGTAAATAGTATCCGTACCGCGGTAAAGGCGGACCTTCGCGCCGCGTTTAAGTTCACCGTCTGTAACTTTGCATCCCGCAACCCTGCCAAATTTGGAAGCGGTGAAAACCTGCAATACTTGAGCGCGTCCAAGGGTTTTTTCCACAAGTTTCGGTTCGAGCATGCCCTTGAGGGCTTTCTCGATATCTTCGGTCATGCGGTAGATGATCTCGTACAGGCGAATGTCCACGCCTTCTTTTTCAGCCAGGCGGCGCCCGTCCACATCTGCCTGGACGTTGAAGCCAATGATAATCGCTTTTGAAGCGGAAGCAAGCATCACATCGTTGTTGCCGATATTCCCTGTTTCTGCATGGAGAATGTGCAAGCCAATCTCGCCTTCGCCAAGTTTGTTCAATTCATTGACGATGGGGTCAAGCGAACCCTGCACATCCGCTTTGATGATGAGATTAAGTTCCTTTGCCTCGCCTGCTTGAACATTTGCGAACAGGTCTTCCAATGAAACTTTCTTGCGCGCTTGAGCTTGGGTTTTGATGGCTTCCAGCCGCCCAGCGACAATGATACGGGCTTCTTTATCTGTTTTTACAACCTGGAAAATATCACCCGCAGAAGGGACATCACTTAATCCCATCACCGCTACAGGTGTGGAAGGTCCAGCTTTCTTGACGGGCTTGTTTTTGTAGTCGGTAATGGCGCGCAGTTTGCCGTAGGCAGTCCCGGCCACGACGACGTCACCCGCTTCGAGCGTTCCGTTTTGAACGAGCAGAGTCGCCAGCACGCCCTTGGATTTATCCAATTCTGCTTCGATGACCGTACCAATCACTTTTCCATTTGGATTGGCTTTGATACCGTTGCTATCTGCCACGAGCAAAATGCCTTCGAGCAGATCGTCTATGCCTTGTTTTTGTTTGGCAGAGACCAGTACCACCATCGTGCTGCCGCCCCAATCATCGGGGACAAGTTCCAGTTCAGCAAGTTGTTGTTTAACGCGGTCTGGATTGGCGTTTGGTTTGTCGATTTTATTCAATGCCACCATGATCGGCACACGCGCAGCTTTGGCATGTGCAATCGCTTCTCTTGTCTGGGGCATGATGCCATCATCTGCCGCAACGACCAGTACGACAATATCTGCGCCCTGCGCGCCGCGTGCGCGCATTTGTGTGAATGCGGCGTGACCGGGTGTGTCAAGGAAAGTGATCAGACGGCCCTTCTTCTCGACCTGATACGCGCCGATGTGTTGGGTAATGCCGCCGGCTTCACCGACCGCCACTTCTGTGGAACGGATCGCGTCCAAGAGGCTGGTCTTGCCGTGATCAACGTGACCCAAAATTGTCACCACAGGAGGACGCGGCTTCAACTGCGCTTCGTCTTCACCGGCGATCATTTGACGCCAGAGCGGTACTTCACCTGCTTCCTCTTTTGTGGCTATTTCGTCTGCCGCTTCAAGAACTGCCTCGAATCCATATTCAGCAACCACAATCGCCGCTGTGTCAAAATCCACAGTCTGGTTAATGGTCGCCATCACGCCGTTCGTCAT
>DATEDD010000256.1:0-3032 GCA_035286565.1 Anaerolineales bacterium | reverse complement strand
TTTAATTTGCGACTCTAAATTTGCTGACATGATTTGCTCCTAATAAAACTTGGATGGATAGTGTACTTGTTGTGCAAGGGGCGGGCTAACGATTGGCGTTATTGGTAATCGAAATCCAAGACGCAACAAGCCGCGAGGTTTCTTATTTCCAATTGGCATATCAAATCAGGAAAGGAATAATTCGTTTGGTTGAGCGAGAGTATTCTGCGTATTCAGGAAAATGTGTGAGTAAAAATCGGTCTTCAGTTACGATGCGAATGGCGATTACAAAGGTAACGATAAAGCCAATAATTACCGTGACAAGAGATACATGACCGAAAACACTTGACCAAATCAGAAGCAAGGCGGCGGCGTACATTGGATGCCGAATGACTTGATAGGGTCCAGTTCGCAACATAACCCCTTTAGTTGGTTCTGCATGGATACTGAATTGCCCACTCTGAAAACTTCGGCGAGCCCATGCGCTTAGTGCGACAGCCAATAACTGACCCGCAATGACAAAAGGCGACAGGGAAAAGAAATTTCCAGAAAGCAACAGATACAGAATTGCAACAACTAATACGAGCAGGGCAACTTTGGATATTATTTTTGTCACGTTAAATCTCCTTCAAGGGGGGGCCGAGTAACTCCATGCCATGAGCGCGCCATAATTCAGGGTCTTGAGGCGGCATAGCGTTTGCTTTGGTAACTTCTCGAAAAAAGGCTTCCATTTTCCCTGCTGGCATAAAGGCAATTAACATTCTGCCACGACTACCGCCTGTATATGCCCACACATGGGGAATCTTTCGAGGGGCAAGCACCGAGTCTCCAGGTTTTAGTCTGAACTGCTCCTGACCGACTTCGAGAAGGAATTCGCCTTCAACAGCATAAAACCATTCATCTTGGTCGTAGTGCAGGTGTTTGGCGGGGCCTCCTTTTTCATGGAATGTATTTTCGATAATGAAAATGCCGTTGTTGTCTTTAGGCGTTACTTTGAAAGTAATTGCGCTGACGCCGAGACCACGATGCTCTCCGAACTGGTCTTGGTTTGCGGCGACTCGAAGGACAGGCGTATCGTTCGTTTGAGATACAAGAGAATTACCCATAAAAAGACTCCTTTTTGAATAATGGTTCAAACGTTAATTTTGTACGAAGCCAACCAACAATGCGTAACCTGCCTGCGTTTTGCTCCGAGCGCTGTTCAATCAGAGCCATTTCTTCAGAAACTCTGTTTGCACTCGACTTGCCTCATCGAACAGCTCGCTTGGATAATAAAGCAACCCGAAATGCCCACCGGCAATATCGTACCACTGCTTGGGCTCGGGAATGAGTTCGTAAGCCTGTCTGGCGACCGCGTAATTGGCATGCACCATCTCGTCCTCCGGTGCGACCATCAGAAGCGTGGGCGCTTTGACGAAGGGCGTGCACAGTGTCGGATGGTAAGGTACCGCTGTATCCGGCGCCACCCGCGTGACACGGTTTTCCCATCCAGCGCCGGCACGACCGCCATAATCAATGAACCAGCGGAACGCCTGGATGGGTTTGAGCAGCGACGGCGTACCGGACTGGTCGGAGGAGACAACGGGCATGGGACCGACTGTCGTCTCGGGCGACCCGCGGACATCACCCCGCAAAAGTGTCTCTTTGATGAGGTCGGAATTTGCCCTGCTCGGCTCAACCTGCGGCGGCTCCGCGCCGAATACGGGGACCTGTGCGACGATGGCTTTGACTCGCGGCTCAATCGCGCCGACAACGATAACCTGGCCGCCGGTATAGCTGTCCCCCCACAGTGCGATTCGCTCGGGATCAATGCCATCCAGTCTCGCAGCGAACTTGACCGCATCAAGATAACCACGGCACTGAATCCAGGGATTGATCTCCTGCCGTGGTTCGCCTTCACTCTTTCCAAAGTTCCGGTGGTCGTAGAGCAGGACCGCCAGGCCGGCACGGCAAAATGCCTCCGCATATTTGTCCACCACCATGTATACCGTGGCTGTCGTCCCATGTGCCATGATGACAAGCGGCGGCTTCCTGGTCTGCGACTCCGGCAAAAACAGCAGTCCTCGAAGCATGGCTCCTTCGGATGGAAACTCAACTCCCTTGATCATAAATTACCTCCGCATGGATCCAGGTGCTGTGGTGGCGAGTGAAGATCAATAAGGGGTCTCGGATGTTAGCTTTCTTCGGACATGGCGGAACGTCCTGCCAAAGCCATGAATACGAAGAGAATTAACCACATACCGCCAACGATCCATCCCATCAACCCAAGGGAACCAGTAAAAATGCCGCGAAGGTATTCGATGCCTTCCAACAGGAAAAGCAGGGTAAGACCCAACGTCAGGGCATTGCGAGTCTGGGAAGGGCCAGCATTGCGGGCAAGCCAGGTCATTACAGCTACTCCGATGAGCGCGCTGCCGCCAGCCTTTGCAAAATGGATCGAGGCAGGGTTGGCATCAAGTCCAATCATCCCCAACATTATCGTGGTCATGAAAGTTAATCCAAGACCGATAAAAAACAGGGCCACAGCAGAGATGGTGAACATTACATTCAGTTTGATTTTCATGGTATTTTCTCCTTGATAGTTGTATGCCGTTTTTCCAGGCATATAGTCATTGGAAATAAAAACTTTCCTTCTAAAGGGAGCGTCCTTCTTGCTGGCGCTCCCCTGTCGTTCATCATGTAACCTTCTCATCATCGTACTGAGCTTGGTTTTCGCCTTATAATGCTCGACTTTTGCAGTGACATAAACCAGGTCGTGCACCTTAAAAACTGAATACCCCAGCGCCAAGCAGAAAAACCCGGTCACTTCTAGAATCAGGGGAAACGGATTACCCAAGAGGTGCCCCATGTTTCCGCTCGTCGCGTTTCCCGAACTGGTCCAACACTACGCGCCTCACTTTGAAGCTGTGTTTTCTCCCGCCGGGTATGTGGAATTTGAGCGCTACATCAGCGGCTTGATCGTCTCGGAAAACAAAACGGTGGACGGCATCAACCGTTTGTTCGTCCACGAAAGCCGCAATCAAAGTTCGCTCAATCGCTGGCTCACCGCGAGT
>DATEDD010000255.1:0-3454 GCA_035286565.1 Anaerolineales bacterium | reverse complement strand
GCCGCGGCAGGCAGGATAAAGCCGCGCATCCGTTTGAAACATCGTTCAGCGTGAACGATGTCCGCATTACGAATCGTTTAGAACCTGACAACCCGCTAGCAACCCTCTTCAGCGGCATGCACGAAGCAGGTCATGCAATGTACGAGCAAGGGATTAATCCCGCATATGAACGCACGCCTCTTGCAGGTGGTGTATCTTCCGCAGTGCATGAATCGCAATCGCGCATGTGGGAAAATCTTGTAGGCCGTTCTTTTCCTTTCTGCGAGCAATTCTTTCCCGAATTAAAAAAGACTTTTCCCTCTCAATTGGAGGGCATCAACACGAAGTCTTTCTACAAAGCCATTAATAAAGTGGAGCCATCCTTCATCCGCGTGAATGCAGATGAAGCCACATACAATTTGCACATAATGCTGCGCCTTGAACTTGAAATTGAAATGATCGCAGGCAGGATCGCCATCAAAGACCTGCCAGAAATATGGAACGCAAAAATGCGGGAAACCCTCGGTATTACACCGCCCGATGATGCCCACGGAATTTTACAGGATGTCCACTGGTCTTACGGCTTGTTTGGTTATTTCCCCACCTACGCCCTCGGCAACCTTATCTCTGCGCAGTTGTGGGAGAAGATCAATAAAGATATCAAAGACCTCGGTGATCAGATCCGCAAAGGCAAATTTGATTCATTGCTCGACTGGCTTCGCGAGAAGATTCATGTTCATGGGCACAAGTATGATCCGCAAGACCTCATCCAAAAAGTTACTGGGTCAAAGATCGACTCCGCCTCTTACATCCGTTATTTGACAAAGAAATATAGCGATATTTACGGATTATAAATAACAGGTGACAGTCACTTTATTTACAATGAAACATAAAATACTTATCATCGTTTCCCTGCTCACGCTTTTATCTGCCTGCTCGCAAATAACACAGTCTACGCCCACACCTTTGCCCCCCAATTATCTCCCGACTGTGGTTGCGCTGACGGGTCTAGCTGCGTTTGCTATAGCGGATGGATTAGCCCCTTCTGCTATGCCCGCTGAAATTGCTGTTTCAACTGAACTTCCCATCCCATCAACTGAGATTCCCAGTCCAACGCCTACATTTGCGGCAGGCTTTACGAACCTTGCGCAAATCCATTTTTTGGCTCCGGGTCCCGCCTCCAGCGTGATCTCCCCCTTTAATCTGCAAGTGATGCTCGTGTCCGGTGAAAGTGAAATCGTACAAGTGGACTTGCTCGGTGAAGATGGTCGTGTCTTGCAGCGTGATCTTGAATCGGTGACACGAAATCTAAAAGGCATCTTCCGTAAGTTTGTCTTGAAATTTGAGATCCGCGCGGTTTCCGAAGCAGGTTATATCCGCATCAGCAGTAAGGATGATTTTGGGCGTATTCAGGCCTTGAATACCATGCCTGTGCTTTTATATTCCATCGGCTCTGCTCAAATCAACCCGCCGGGCAACATGATCTACGAAAGAGTGATCGTTGAAGGGCTTAAAGAGAAAGCTAATTTTTATGCAGGTGAGGTAAGCCTTAAAGGGCGCATTTGGCCATTTAACGACCAGCCTATGTTTGTGGAATTGATCTTGCCAAATGGAAAACTGATCTCCGCAACACGCATCTTGACATTCGATGGTATTGAAACTCAATCTTTTGAAACAACCCTTTCATACAAGGTGGCCGAACCAACCCTCGCGCGCCTAACCTTTCGGCAGGATAATCCACTCTTAGGTGTCACTGACCCGGAGCTCGCGAAATACGTTTATGTCTATAGCGTGGAAGTAACCCTGAATCCATAACTTTGGCTTGCTAAATTAAATCGGGATGGTATAATTCGCACACTGTTCCCATTAAGGGATTTAATCGGGGTGTGGCTCAGACCGGTAGAGCGCACGGTTCGGGTCCGTGAGGTCGGAGGTTCAAATCCTCTCACCCCGACAGACAAAGCAAGGAAGACTCCCAACCCGAGGGAGTCTTTTTTTTATGTATTTGGAATTCTTCCTGTTATCAGGGTTAAAAAAACTCAGGTCGGCCTCGCAAGTGACCACGCCTTGTCATTATTCCATTTATTGTCTATACTTTGACAAAATCAACACGAGGAGACATGCCATGCCGACAGTGCGCGATATGATCCGTAAGAAGGGAAGTGAAGTTTTTTCCATCCTTCCAGATGCAACCATTTATGAGGCGCTGACCCTATTGGCGAAGCACAACACAGGCGCTCTTATGGTTGTGCGCGGTAATAAAGTGGAAGGAATTCTTTCTGAGCGGGATTGTGTTCGCAAAGTGGATTTGGAAGGTAAATCATCCAAAAACACAAAAGCCAGCGAGATCATGACCTCAAAAGTGATCTATGTGGAAGCGGGCCAACAGCTTGATGAGTGCATGGCCTTGATGATCGATAAGAACATTCGTCATTTACCAGTATTCGATGGCACCGAATTGCTAGGGTTGATTTCCGTACGTGACGTCTTGAAAGAGGTGGTGGATGTGCAGAAATTCATGATCTCGCAATTAGAGCATTACATCACTGGTGGCGGGCGATGATTTTTATTATCATCCTTTGATTGCTGAGGCAAATAAAATAATCGCCAACTTAGGATGGCGATTATTTGAATCTGTATATTAGCATTTAGGATCTGTCCGAATGCTCTGCCCGAGGGTGATTATTGCCAGGGTAGTTTTTCGAGGTCTACATTACCACCACTTAAGATAACGCCGACCTTAAGCCTGCTTAGATCAATTTTCTTCTCCCACAAAACACCTATTGCCACAGCGGACGATGGCTCAATAATGATCTTCACCCGTTCCCAAACATATTTCATTGATTCGATAATTCCCGTTTCACTCACAGTGACAATCTGCTCGACACGTTGTTGAATGATTGGAAAGGTAAGTGTGCCAAGAGATGTAAGCAGACCATCCGCAATTGTCTTCGGACTTTTTGCGGGAATGATCTCGCCTGCCATCATTGAACGAAAAGCATCATCTGCCATTTCGGGTTCGCCAGCAATGATACGAATCCCCTTTTTGAGTTCCGTCGCCGCAATGGCGGTGCCGCTCAACAATCCGCCGCCCCCAACAGGCGCAATGATCACATCCAAATTGGGGACATCCTCTAGCAATTCCAATGCCGCTGTACCTTGACCTGCGATCACACGTGCATCATTATATGGATGGACAACATTCGCGCCTGTATCGAGCCTGATCCTCTCCATCATGCTTTCCCTCGCTTCAAGTGTTGGCTCACAAAACGTGATCAGGCCGCCGTACCCTGCGACGGCATTTTTCTTCACGGACGGGGCATTGTTCGGCATCACGATGTACGCAGGGATGCCGCGTATCTTTGCTGCGAGCGCCAATGCCTGCGCATGATTGCCCGATGAATGTGTGCAAACTCCGCGCGCGGCTTCATCATCACTTAATGAATAGACTGCATTACAAGCTCCGCGAAACTTG
>DATEDD010000254.1:0-6110 GCA_035286565.1 Anaerolineales bacterium | reverse complement strand
TGCAATCATGTAGTTCCGCGAAAGAGGGTCTTGCCGGTCGAGCGGATACTGGCGTTGCACAAGCAACCTGTGGCACGCACACCGCAGGAGCATAACAATAAATTTGGATGAATAACCAAAAGTCCCGCATCGCGCGGGACTTTTGCTTGCTATTGATCAATAAGTTTTTTCTTCACTCGTAGCGGAATCTCCAAACACCTACACTGAAGAAGGTTCCCGCAAACCCAAGTAACACTCCCGCTTCGGGCAGAATATCCATCAGCCCGCCGTTGCGTAAGTCCTATCTATTATATTCCCTCAATAAATCCTTAACTTCTTTATGCGGCAATGCCTTGATATTCAATTTGTTATGTCCGACCATATCCTCTGCGGCGATCATTGAATTGATAATTGCTTCTTCCGTTGCAAGCGCAGACGCGGATAGCAATGGATCCATATGGTCGTTGGATAAAGTTTGAATATTCGCCAATCCCATTTTGTCCCCATGCGCCGCGTTTGGATTTGCCGTTGAGAATGCAAGGAAAATATCCCCAGAGCCGTTACCGCCCAGACTGCCCGTGCGTGCCATGCCGATGGTCCCTCGTTTTGCCAGTCGCTTGAGTTGATGGGGGAGCAGGGGCGCGTCGGTTGCAATGATTACGATCAACGAGCCATCATCCTGTTTGAATGGATTTTCGCCATGTGTGAAAGGCGCGTCATCCAATAAATGTCCTCCCACAGGCACGCCCGCGATCATCAGTTGATATCTTCTACCAAAGTTTGATTGAACTAAAACACCGACTGTCCAACTGCCAAGTTTTTCGGGAAGTTTGCGCGAAGAAGTTCCTGTGCCGCCTTTAAATTCATAACAGATCATACCTGTCCCACCACCGACGTTTCCCTCCTCAATTAGGCCTGACTTCGCAAAATCCAGGGCTTTCATCACGTGATTTTCTTTTACATGAAAACTGTTCATGTCATTCAACCAGCCATCCGCGGTTTCAGCGACTACAGGACAGGACCATTTTTGATACATGGCATTATTCTTGACCTGCCATGCAATGATCGTATCGCGCACTATGCCAACACTATGCGTGTTCGTGATTCCAAGCGGACCTTCGAGCAAGCCGCCTTCTTCGATCCATGCCGCGCCTGTCATCTCGCCGTTACCGTTGAATGAATGTACTCCCGCGTAAACGGGCGTGTGATCCCTGCTCCCACGCGGATGAATGATCGTCACACCCGTCCGCGCTGAGCGGCCCTCGATAACGGTGGCATACCCAACGGTCACGCCAGAAACGTCTGTGATCGCATTGAATATTCCAGTGTCGCCTTCAAATGGAATTCTCAAATCTCGTGCGCGAGTTTTCATTATTAATTTTCCTTTGCAATTATTCTGAAGTGAATGGCTATCATCTTATTGATCCTATCGAAGGTGTCATGTTTAAGGGAAGTAGTGATTATAAATTAGGGGTTGGGAAATAGGAATTGGGAAATAGGAAATAGGAATTAGGAAGGTTGAGTTTTGTGGATTGAACTATGGACCTTTGACCTTCAACTTTTGACTTATTCAATCGCTGGTAAAATGGATGCATAAATTTTAAAAAAGGATAAATAATGAGCAAAGATATAGTGCAGGATGGCCTGGTTGTTTCAATGGATTATAAATTAACTGTTGATGGTGAAGTGCTTGATTCTTCCGACGATGAGGGTCCCCTCCAATTCCTTGCAGGTTATGACAATATTGTCACCGGGCTTGAACGTGAAATGATCGGCATGAAGATCGGCGAGAGCAAGGACGTGGTGGTCAAAGCCGAGGATGGCTACGGCGAATTTGACGAGGAAGCCTTCATGGAGGTGCCGCGCACTGAATTCCCTGAAGATATGAAACTGGAAGAAGGCATGGAATTACACATCACCGATGAAGATGATCAGCATCAAGCCGCCTACGTGACCGGGTTTGACGATAAAACTGTCCAGCTTGATCTCAATCATCCGCTCGCGGGCGCAGAGTTGCACTTCACTGTGAAAGTCGTGGCGTTACGTGAACCAACTGACGAGGAACTCGATCACGGTCATGTGCATGAAGAAGGACATCATCATTAGAAAGAGTCAGACCCTAACTCGGACAAGCCGAAACCAAAAAGGGCTTGAACCACGGAGACACAAAGACACAGAGAAAAGACCCTAAAAAAACTCCGTGACTCAGTGTCTCCGTGGTTAGCGAAAAATTCTTGCCGCTCCGCGAAAAACAAGCATTTCACTTTTTAGTTACTAAAGGTTTTTAAAACCTTTAGGGTCTTATACATTTAACCATGAAAATTAACAAAACCCCGCTTCCGTTTCTTGCTTTGTCTCTGCTCGCATTTATTTTTGCGCTCTGGGCAGGGCTTTTACGCCTGGGTTGGCGATTGCCAACGCCGGTCACTTCGCTTGCCGTGCTTCACGGTCCCTTGATGATCTCTGGCTTCCTCGGGGCGTTGATTTCACTGGAGCGTGTGGTTGCGTTAAAAATCCGCTGGATGTATGGCGCGCCGCTTCTCGCCGGGGTCGGTTGGCTGGTCACGTTATTGATGCCGAAGCAACCCTTTGGACCGTTCCTGCTTACGCTTGCCAGTTTGGGCGGCGTCTTGATCCTTGGAACGATTGTGAGACGTGAGTTCGCGCTTCACACGGTCACCATGTTTTTGGGCGCGCTGGCTTGGTTTTTAGGAAATGTATTCTGGATAACGGGCAGTGCGATCTTTCAAGTGGTGTATTGGTGGCAGGCGTTTCTGATCTTTACCATATTCGGGGAGCGATTGGAACTCAGCCGCGTCTTGAAGCCAACCCGAATGGGGCAGTATATATTTGCTGGGATCATTGCGGTATTCATCGCGGGTGTGATCATGTCATTGGGCAATATTCAATTTGCCGCACGCGTTAGCGGAGCTGGCATGTTCGCGCTGGCGCTGTGGTCTTTTTCGAATGACATTGCATGGCGCAACCTGCGTCACCGTTTGCCGCTGACACGTTATATTGCGTGGTGTCTTGCGCTGGGATTTATTTGGCTGGGTGTCGGGGGTGTGATCAATCTGGTTTATGGCGCGCAGGCTGCAGGTCCGAGATATGACGCGGCGCTTCATGTGGTCTTTGTCGGGTTTGTTATTTCAATGATCTTCGGCCATGCGCCGATCATCTTTCCCGCAGTTCTGGGTGTGCCGATCAGTTTTCGGCCAGCTTTTTATATTCACCTTGTTTTATTGCATCTTTCACTTATAGTGCGCGTGACAGGTGACCTTGCGAATGCGCACGCTGTCCGTATGTGGGGCGGACTTTTAAATGAAGTTGCGATTCTATTGTTTTTAGCGATGACGATTTATTCAGTTGGAACATCTTTGAAAACAGGATAGACTTTGCAAGTGAATGAAATAGTGGTCACTAAAAAAACGCTGAAGCCTTAAGCCTCAGCGTTATTGTATGATTTGGCTTTATTTCGTTTTTGCCAGTTCCATGCCTGCCTGATGCCAAAGCCGAATATGACCACTCCCAAAACCAAACCGCCGAAGTTACTGATAAATTCATTGACCAATTCCCATTCACTACCAAACCAATAACCCAGCCCGCCGTAGCCGAAGATCCATACGACTTCGCCTGATAAATCATAGACAAGAAATTTTTTGAAGGGAAAGCGAGTTGTCCCTGAAAGCAGATTGACAGGCAATGCAATGGCAGTCACTAAAAAACGCGAAAAGAAAATAGATAACGGTCCCCATTTTTGAAATGACTGCTCTGCTTGCAGCCAGCGCGGAGTCTCGCTGAAACGCTGCAAGACCAGTTCGCGGGAGTAACGTCCCAGCGAATAACTGATGCTGTCGCCGGCCACCACGCTGATGATGCTGACGAGGGCAGTGGTATGCCAGGGGAGGATTCCCTGCCGGGCAAATGCGCCTGCGGCAATCACCAGCAATGTGCATGGTAACGGTATGCCAAGTCCGCCCGTGAAGACAATTATTCCAAGCAAAGGCGCGCCATAATTAATGATTTGTGTAAGAAGAAATTCAGACATGTGAGATCGCTACGGCGCGGCGGGCGCTGTCAGCGGGGGAACTGCTGATGGGGCTGAGTCAGGCATCGGCGTGGGTTGATGCGCCAGGATGGTTGCCTTGACCATATCCAGCACATATCCATCTGCGTTTGGATAGTAGTCCTGATTTATATCTTTCAGGCTTTTATCGTGATTTGAAAATGGGGGAACGCCGATTGCGTCAAAGAGGTTTTTTTCAGGAACGCGATACATCCGTGAAATAAAAGGAATGGTCATCCAATCGCGGATCAATTCAACGTCTGTTTCCACTTTGCCTGATGGAGGGGGGCGATGCCCGTCGAATTTTTTGAAGGCATGTATAGCGCGCATCCCAAAGAAAATGGTGAATAGAATTCCAAATAAGATGAGCCCAATCACCAGTGCGCGTTGTTTGGGAGTTGCTTTTGAAGACATGAATTTCCTTTGAAAGCAAAAATCACTTAAACACAAAGGTCACGAAGGGGCACGAAGGAAAATCACTTTTTATTAACCTTTGTGACCTTTGTGTACTTCGTGTTTAAAGTCTTTTTAATCCTTCCACTCAAACTCAAAATTACCGATATAAACTGTGTCGCCCTCTTCAATGCCTGCTTCGCGCAGGGCTTTATCCACGCCGAGTCTTTCCAACAGTTTTTGGAATCTTCGCAGCGAGCCATCGTGTTCGAAGTAGGTCATCTTTGCAGAGCGTTCAATTGCCACACCCGTGACACGCCAGTTGCCGTCCTCTTCGTGCGTGATCTCGAATAGATTCGGATCAACTTCAGGTTTGTATATTGGCAGGGTCTCGTCTACCGCTTCCGCGGGTATGTCTGCCAGTTTTTGATATGCGGCGATCAAAATATCGCGCGTGTTCGTGCGCGCCATTGCAGAGATCGTGACCAATTCCACTTTTTTCTTTTTGAAACTTGCTTTGATCGCTTTCAATCGTTCCTGCACATCGGGCTGGTCTATTTTATTAAGCGCCACGATCTGCGGTTTGGTGGCAAGCTTGGGATCAAAGAGCGCCAGTTCACTGTTAATCTGGCTATAGTCAGCGAGCGGGTCTTCTGAAAGACCATCCAGCATGTGAATGAGCACACGCGTGCGTTGAATGTGACGCAGAAAGTCATGACCCAATCCCGCGCCTTCAGCGGCGCCTTCGATCAAGCCTGGAATATCCGCCATCACGACGGTTGTATCTTCGTCAATATTTGCAACACCAAGGTTTGGCTCAAGTGTAGTGAATGGATAATCGCCGATCTTCGGCTTGGCGTTTGTCAGCGCGGCCAATAACGTGGATTTTCCAGCATTGGGCAAGCCGATGATACCGATATCCGCGATCAGTTTAAGTTCTAGGCGGACCAGTTTTTCTTCGTGCGGTTCGCCGCGCTCCGCCGTACGTGGTGCCTGGTTGCGTGAGGTGGCATAGTGCTGATTGCCTAGTCCGCCGCGCCCGCCTTTGCATACCAAAAGCTGCTGGCCTGGATTGGTGAGATCACCAAGAAGCGCGCCGGTTTCCGCGTCGTAAATTATTGTGCCAGGCGGCACAGGGATAATGCGGTCTTTTCCACTGCGGCCTGTCTTTTCGGAACCGCCGCCGTTTTTGCCATCATCCGCCGCGAATTTTTCGTTCTGCCGAAATGCAGAAAGTGTATTAAGTGTGGCTTTCACTTCAAAGATGAGATTGCCGCCTCGACCGCCATCGCCGCCATCGGGTCCCCCAAGTGGTACAAATTTCTCGCGGCGGAAATGCACCATGCCGTCGCCGCCTTTGCCTGATCTTACGTGGATATTTACATGATCTATGAACATGCCCCCATTATAACTTGCCTCTCCCATCCTTCCCCAAATCCGCAAGGCAAAATAAATAAAATTTATTACACAAGTAAGCAGGTAGCAAAAGAAGTCGGATGATTTCTATCACCCGACTCCCTAATCACTAATTCCTAATCCCTAATCCCTGCTCTCTTACTTCTTCACCCCAAACTTCTTCATCAAAATATCCTGAAGAGTCGGTTGACCGATTTCCTGCAACTCATATCTGACGCGCTGATATGGTTTTTTGATCTTCATCACGCGTGACAGG
>DATEDD010000253.1:0-4981 GCA_035286565.1 Anaerolineales bacterium | reverse complement strand
CGACGAACATTTTGTCGCGGTCGAGGAAGCTCAGGTAAATCCTTTGGCCGTCGGTGGCGGGTGTCGAGGATGCATGGCTGTTGAGATTGTGGATCCGCTCGAATGGGGCGACGAGGACGACTTTTTGATAGGTGATTTTGCCGTCTGTCCGGTCGAGAGCGAGCAGCAGCCTCTCCGAGCTCTGCTCGATGGCCGTGACGAGGAAAACTCGGTCTTCCCAGACTATTGGGGATGCGTGCCCTTTGCCCGGCAGAGGCGTCTTCCAGAGGACATTTTGCGTATTGCTCCATTCGACGGGGATGTTTTTCTCGATGCTTGTGCCGTCTCCTCGGGGGCCTCTCCATGCGGGCCAATTCTCGGCTTTGGCGAGACGCGAGAGGGCAAGGATGAAAATCAGCAGCAGGAGCGTGATGACGAGTTTAGCGTCGCGGCACGCCATCCCCCCCTTGGGGGAGGCTGCCACCCTGCAGGCGATACTGGAGGAGGGCTTTGTTCGGATCCGGGGTGGGATAGTCTTATTGTGAGCTACGGTATTGGTGGTATCTTGAATCACTTTGCGCCTCGTTTGGTTCGGCTATTTTTCGATCGCTCGGTACCTGCGACGCGGGCCAACTATAGACCGCTTTTCCAGTTGTTCGATGATGGCTGAACGGCGTATCTTCGAGGTTTATGATAGTGGGATATTGGAGGCCGGGCCAGTGCAATCTTGGGGATTCTGGCCCGGGCTATTTCCAATAGCGCGGGGGGATTTCCTGGACTTGCTGCGTCCACAGCCTGCCGTTTTTCTCGAAGTGGACTTTTTCTTTTGTGATTTTGACGACGGTAACACCCTGTTTGATGTCTCCTTCGTAGAGGACTTGTGAGCCGACGACGGCGGCGGGTCTGTCGTCGCTGAATAGTATTCCTGTTACGAGTCCGTCGGCATAGATTTCGGGATTTCGGCCATCTACGGCATTGGCGTCTGTGGCGTATCGGACTGCCGAGGCCGGCGAGTTTGCGGGGAAAAGAAGAGTGAAGGCCAGGACTATGATTATTGCTGCGGCGATGATAGTGGTCCGTGAGTAGCCTTGCTTGAAGTGCAGATATGCCACGAGACTGAGGGCGATTGCGGCGGCGACAAGCATCATCGAGTGTATCAGATGCGTCGAGAGGGTCTCGGCGGCTTTTTGGGCGAGATTTGCCCGGCCGAGGTGAGCGGTTCCGGTTATCAATGCAATGACGTTCCATGCCAGCAGAACCCAGCCGAGGCCTATAAGCAGGCTTGGAAGGACCGTGCTTTGGGTTCGTCTTGCAAGCATTGTCGCGCTCATTATCATCCTGCGAGCTATGAATTTCTCGGGCGCAAAATCAGCCTCTGTTGGGCTGGTTGGCCCGATGGCGGAATCATCCCTTTCCTTACAGTGATGGCAGCCCTGCAGGAACCGGCGGACTCTTCATCACACCTCCCTGGATTAATACTATTGTACAATATTGGATTTGTTGTTTCAAATAAAAAATCCCGTTTAGTTAGTAGGCGGGGGGATTGGGTTTGATTGGGTTTGTTTTTTCGGGCGGAGCGGAGCGGAATATTGGGATAAGTCTTTTTGGCATAAGAGGTTACGGTGATTTCTGCGTTTTGAAAATTGGGTTTGTTTTGCGCAATAACATCATAATTCTCTAGCAAGCTGGGCTGGATAGGCAAGTTGGAGAGGGGACGGAATATAGGAGCCGGAGATGCAGAAGGGGATCGGGTTATCAGGGGATCAGGTTGGAGGAGATCAGGACAACAGGGGACCAGGGAATTTCGGGATTTTGGGCGGTTGACGGTTATGATGATTGAAGCCTCCATAAATAACGATTGAATCTATGATTTCAACGTGTTATATAGGTATTGTACCGTATTGCAAGTTAGATGTCAAGGGAAATGTTAAAGAGTAGGTGGGGTGCCTTAGATGCATGTAAGACCATGAGTAGATGAGTGAATGCGGAGAGGAGAGGAGAAGTGAACTAAAGTGCCTAAAGTAAGACCGGGTAGTCAATCAAGAGAATCAGAACAAATTGCCGGGTTTTTAAAGTGCCGCGCTGTCCCTAGTTCATAGTTTGTTTACTGCTTGGATAGTAGTGTTCGATGAGGGCACGGTGTTCTTTAAGTTTGGCAATTGTCTGGTTTCTTTTTCGGTCTTTGTTGAGACGCGCCAGCAGGTCAAGAAACTCTGTCCGTCCCGAGTCGGAAAGCCGTCGGAAACGTCTCTGCCAATCGCTCGCCCCTTTATTCTTGTAATATTTGCGGTAGATAATATAGCGGTCGGGCATGGAGATAATTTCAAAAAACTCTCGTTCGTTTCTTCCAAATGCCGCCTTGATAAACGCCGGATTGGGGCTTACTACCCCACGTGTGGCTTGTAAAACGCATTGAATCCCCCGTAACCATCGCCATTTCCACTTGGGCGACACATGCCCCCTTTGCGTGTCGGTAATCGGGATATATCGCATGGGAAAACCGCTGATGCGCACACCATGTTTATTGTTCAGTTCTGTGTTGATTTCAAGCCGACGATAGAAGTCTTCGGGTGTGTCATTGTAATTGTAGAGCATGTAGTTCGTAAACGAAGAAAATCCCTGTTCGCTCAATAAGGCAATCGACTTCCGATAGTCGCGTTCCATCTTGGGTGACAGGAAATCGAAAGCGAGCCGGACCGGCTTCATGGCGATTGTTCCTAAGGCATGCGCCAACGATGGATTCTTTGCAATCAAACGTGCGTCAATTCCTTGATTGAAGTCCACCGTTCGTTGGCGTCCGTTTCGCTTCGCACCGCGCTCAAAGCCCAGAGCGCGAATATCCGCGATGCGTTTGTCGAAATCATGAATCGCCAGAATATTGTTGTCCATTATCACCATGTGTTGCTTTTCGCCATGCGCCTTGATCGTTTGCTTAACCTGTCTCGTCAAATCCGTCAAATAGCCGAATTCCTTTTCCAGTTTCGGTACTGCGCAGAACTTGCAGGAGCGAACACACCCTTTGGTGATCTTCAGAAAATACGCGTTTTCAGGAGAATATTCATAATCTATGGCGTGCAATATATCATAATCAGGAATAATTTTCGCAATCGCACGGGATCCGCGACCAAGCATATTTGGCTTATCTATCAGTCCTTCGATAACGGTGCATTGTACCTGGTCCCTGATATACTCAGGTAAAAGAGTTACACCCACACCGCCAACATAAATATCTTTTACCGATTGGACAGATCCGTTATAGTATCTCACGGATTCTACGGTTTTCGGAAGATCCCACGTGAAAAGTGAAGAGATATATATTCTATCCCACAATAGTTCCCTTATCTCCTTATCGTTTCCCCGCACAAAGATAACCGAGTCGCCAATACCTCTATGGTAAGTGGCAATTTTCATCAGACCTAAGGGAGGAAACTTTGATCTATATTTCGGCTCAACTAGCAATATCTTTGCCACATGAAATTCCTGGTAATTGTGATGAGTCAACCTTATTGAAATATGCTATTGTTTCTCTTCAAGCATCTTCAATAGATCAGCGACGCGTTTCCTGATGTGTTTGAGTTCATATACACATTTATCTCGATGAGACTTAGTCATTTTCTTGATCAGACTCTTAGTATCTGGATCACATATTTGGGTACGAAATTTGTTAAGACGCTGATAAAATGCATTATTCATGCCACCTGAAATTGCTCGTTCATGACATTCATCAAGAGACCAAGAATTGTTTACAAAATTCTTGAGGATTTTCCCTTTATCTTTTCCCTTCAATCCACATATCTTGGAAAGCTTATCGCGAATGTTTGCAGCCTTTGGAATCTCTCCATTCTGAATCTTCTGCACAACAACTGTGTCTAAATCAGACAAATGCTCTCTGGCGTGTGCAATCTTCCTGGATTTTAGATATTCATCATAATAACTCCAACGTTGCGGCGAGTTTTCAGAATGATTCAACATAAAGTCATATACACGAATGAGGTGGATGATTTTGGGCTCGGACATGCCCATCTCTTTTGCCATTTGGTCTGTGTTAACATTATGCTTTTTGTTTCTACGCCAAAGATAACCAGCCTGCTCATAAGGAGCCCAATCTTTTCTTCCTATTATATGGTATTCACCAAGCAAGGCGAAAACATGATCCTCGCTGATATCCTCGGGCAAAAGAGTGCATTTGACCTTGCCCCATTTAATAGCATTCCCTTGACAAAGTAATCGATAAGCAGCCAAACGGCTGTTACCTTCTAATACAATGTTATCGCCAGCACGAACAATTAACGGGTCCAGCAAACCGCCATTTGCCTTGATTGATTGAACTAATTGCTTTACATGGTCTAGCTCGGCTAAACGCTCTTGGATAGCAGACTGTGACGGTTCATCTTCTTCTCCGGCATTTACAAAGGAATATATTCTTGGATTTTCAGGAAAGAACCGTAATTCTTCCTGGTTCATAAGGCATGTCTCTACGGCAATCTCATCACCTTTAAGCGTTAATGTTGATAGAACAGGTTCTTTAGAAGCCATCACAACTTTGCTCCTTTTTTTTAGCTAATGTTCGGTAGTTTCATTTTATGTTCAAAATATTCCTGATAATCGTGCCGAAATCATAGGACATACGGTTTTTATAGTATCCGATGGAAATATCTCTCTGCGTCAATTGTGCTGCAAGCATTTTACATTCCAACAGAAGGTCTACCCATTCATCAATTGATTCCTTCATTATGAAATCATAGACAAAACACTCGCGAGTCTGTGATATTCTATGGATACGATCTTGAGCTTGCAAGTAATCATCAAGACTAAATGTACGATCATAAAAGAGGACATGATTTGCTACTGTTAATGTTAAGCCTTCCTTGGCAGCCCCGGGCGTTGTTACTAAGACGCGAACATTGTCTTGGTGCAGAAAAGCATTTATCCCGGCATCACGACGATCCATGTTCATTTTTCCATGGACCTTTTTTGTTCCGTATCGTGTAAGCTCTTGCGA
>DATEDD010000252.1:0-4746 GCA_035286565.1 Anaerolineales bacterium | reverse complement strand
TTGTGACGCTTACAGATGGCCAAACCGTTCGTATCAGCGATGTTACCGCTGATGAACTCGGTCTATTCGACCTGACCACACAGGAGCCTGTTCTAACCCAAATTGGACGGCCAGTGGTAATTGATCCAACCACTGTGATTCCCGATGAAGAACCCACAGAGGAAGATGTTCATCCCATTGCCACACTGTTAGCCGCCTTCTTCTTCCCTGATGATCCCGATATGGCCAGTTTAATAGATGGTTACCACGACGAGGATGGTTTTGGCTTCGGTGTCATTGCTCAGGCGTTGTGGATGTCAGAGGGTATTACCGAAAATGGAAATGTGGATGCAACCGCAACAGAGTGCATTTTGCAGGCCAAACGGGACGGCACTTACGATGCTTGCCTTGATTTTGGTGAGGATCCTGTTCCCACCAACTGGGGTCAATTCAAAAAAGCGCTGCGTGAAAATAAGGACAAGCATAATTTGGGCATCATCATTTCTGGCCACGCGGAGGATGACTCACAAGATTCTTTGGCCCAGCAGGACCACGGCAATGGCAAGAATAAAGATAAGGGGAAGAACAAAGATAAAAACAAAAACCATCCATAAATCAACGGTGGAGCAGTTTAAGGAGCGGCAGTTGCCGCTCCTTTTTATGTGATAGAAGATGATAGTCAAATCAGTTAAAATATCCACAGAGAAAACCATGCGAAAAATTGCGATCCTTGGAATTGGTCAGACAAAAATTGACGAACACTGGGACAAGTCCCTGCGCGAGATCGGGGGGGAGGCTGCCTTCGCCGCCCTGCAGGATGCGGGCATGGATAAGGTCGACGCGCTGTTTGTCGGCAATATGCTGTCCCCCCTGGTCAGCGGGCAGAATCAACTGGGAACTTTTCTTGCGGATTGGATCGGACTCTGGCATCAGGAGGCCGTCAAAGTGGAAGCCGCCTGTGCCTCCGGCGCGGCAGCGCTGCGCGCGGGACTGATGGCTGTTGCCGCGGGAGAAATCGACTCAGCGCTGGTGGTGGGTGTCGAGAAGATGACCGATAAAGCGGGCCATGATGTGACTGCGGCCTTGGCCACTGCCGCCGATGCGGATTACGAAGTGGAACAAGGCGTATCGTTCGTGGGCATCAACGCGTTGCTCATGCGCCGATACATGCACGAGTTCGGCTGGAAACACGCTGACTTCGCGCCCTTTTCCATCAATGCACATGCGAACGCCATGCATAACCCTTTCGCGCGCTTGCATCAGAAAATCAGTGTGGACCAATTTGAAAAATCAAGCATGGTTGCCACGCCGATCAATTTACTGGACGCGTCGCCCATCGGTGACGGCGCAGCCGCGGCGATCATCGTCCCGGCGGAGAAGGTCGCGTCGGTGAATGGCAGGCCGCGCATCATGGTGGCAGGCTCGGCCGCCGCAACAGATTCGATTGCCGCCCATTCGAGAAAAGATCCGTTGTTCTTATCCGCTGCGTACGAGTCATCCAGGCGCGCCTGTGGGATGGCAAACGTCGAAACGAAAGATATCGATGTGTTCGAGCTGCACGACGCGTTTTCGATCATGTCCGCGCTTTCGCTCGAAGCCTGCGGATTCGCCGAACGCGGCCAGGGTGTGAGGCTCGGCCTCGATAACGAGATCAGCCCGAATGGACGCGTGCCCGTCTGCACGCGGGGCGGGCTAAAAGCGCGCGGGCATCCGGTCGGCGCGACCGGGATGTATCAAATCGTGGAAATCGTCCAGCAATTGCGCGGCGAGTGCGGCAAAACACAGGTGGATGGCGCTCAGGTCGGCATGGCGCAAAACATCGGCGGCTCGGGAGCGACAATCCTGACCCATATTCTGAAGGCAGAGTAGAAGGATCCCGCAGGCGTTGTCCTGACTGGCAGTGCCGTGCCGAAGGGTTCAAATCAGTTAATTGAAAAAATCTCACAAAACCATGATCCCGGCAGTTCGAGCGTTATGTGGTATAAAATCCATATTTGGTGGTGAAGCACAGTTCCCCACCGGATCTGGCTTGCAGCACACTTACAAACGTGTTTTTGTGATTGTACGCCCTTGAATCCTTTGCGGACATATTTTATACTGTGCAGAAGGCAAGGAGTGCTCATCATGGCTGATAAACGAAAAATAAACCGCCGCGACTTTACCTACTACATGCAAGTCAAGGATGCCGCAACCAAGCAAATCGTTGGATATCTTTCAGATATTAGTGCGGGCGGATTTAGACTGGACAGCCCCACAGAGATCCCGCAAGGAAAGGATTTTCGCCTGCTCATTGATCTCACGCCTGACATTGCCGACCAGAATTCCATGGTGTTCATTGCACGCAGCAAGTGGTGCCGCAGGGATCATGTTGACCCCTTCACATTCAACGTTGGCTTTGAGATCATCAACATGGCTCCCGGCGATACGCTGATCTTCCAACGCATGTTCGAAAAATACGGCTCACAGCATACAATGAGGAGCAAAGGTTCCGACGATTATTTATGGAAATAGCTCCGACGATGTTTTTTTTCGTTTTACGGGCGGCCACGGCAGCCCGTTTTTTATTGTAAAATGAGAGACATGAATTACAGAACCTTACGTTCCATTGTACGATTCTTCATGAAGATCATTGCCGATATAGAAGTACACGACATGGAAAAGCTCCCCGCGGGCAATTTTATTGCCGCAGCAAATCATCTGGGCCGGCTGGATACAGCCGTCTTATTGTGCATCATTGACCGGGAGGATATCATCATGCCGGTCGCTGAAAAATATAAGAACCACCCGCTTTTCGGCGCGATCGGACGAGCCGTCAATGCGATATGGCTGAATCGCTTCGAAGCAGATTATCCCGCGCTGCGCGAAATCCTTGCGCGGATGCAAATTGGTGGCATGCTGGTGATCGCCCCTGAAGGAACGCGCTCAAAAACCGAAGCTTTGCAGGAAGGAAGAATGGGTGTCGCTTTTCTGGCAAGCAAGAGCGGATATCCTGTTTTGCCTGTTGCTTTGACAGGCACGGAGGACCGCAGGATTATGGAAAACATCAAGCACTTTCGGCGATCAAAAATCACAGTCGGGGCGGGAGATCTATTCCATATTCAGATCCCCAAAGGGAAAGGGCGCGAACAGGCCATGCGCGAAGCAACGGATGAGATCATGTGCCGGATCGCTGCACTTCTTCCCGAAAAATATCGCGGGGTGTATACCGATCAGCCGCGTTTGAAGGAACTGCTCGTTCAAAAATAACGATGCTTCGACTCCTTCGCTTCCTCATCCGCGTTCTGCTCAAACTCATTGCCCGTGTTGAAATTCGCGGGAAAGAAAACGCTCCCCTTAAGGGTGGAATGATACTTGCGTCCAATCACATTGGCATTCTTGATATAATCATGGTCTACTTTGCCATCGATCGAACTGATCTCTTCATCCCTGTTGCCGAGAAATGGGAAAAGATCGGCTGGATACGCTGGCTGGGCAGACAACTCAACTTCCTTTTTATAGACCGTTTTAATCCCGATTTGAAAGCCATGCAAAAAATGATCGCACTGATGCAGGAGGGCAAATGTCTCGTTATCGCCCCTGAGGGGACGCGTTCGCGCGTTGGTTCATTGATCGAGGGCAAACCCGGTGTTGCCTATCTCGCGGCACGTTCGGGATTCCCGGTTGTCCCGGTGGCCATCACTGGCACGGAAGACAAGGTTATTTTGGGAAACCTGAAACGACTCCGAAAATCAACCATTATCCTCACAGGCGGAGAGCCATTCATCATCCCCCCGCTGCCAAATAGAAACCGCGACGAGGCGCTTCAAAAGTATACAGATGAAATCATGTGCCGGATCGCCGCGCTATTACCCGAAAGGTATCGCGGTGTTTATGCGGAGCATCCGCGCTTGAAGGAAATCCTGGCGGAAGAGGCGTGAACGCTTCCGTGCATGAAAGAATTGAGGAAACACGCGTTGAAAGGATCACCACCCATGCCCCAAAAAGTCATTGCCCCTTCCCTTGAACAATGGAAACGTCTGCATGAATTGATGGATAAAATAAGCGAACTCGCGCCGTGGGAATTTATGTATGAACACAATATCTTCGGTGTTCAATTCCCTGAAACGAACGATTTGGGTTTTGTAAGCGTGATGGGGAATTTGGGAGAACATTTTGCCACTGCGGTCTATATGGGAAAGAAAGGCTTTGAAGGTTTCTTGACCATGCAGCGCATGGGGTACAGACTTGGACCCGATATTGTTTTGGAAGTGCCGCAACTCCAAGCCTCCTTTGAAGATAGGGAAATGATCAGACCTGAAGACCGAAAGATCATCAAACAACTTAATTTGAAATTTCGCGGCGAAAAGGCATGGCCCCAATTTCGCAGTTATCGGCCCGGGTGCTTCCCCTGGTATTTGGAAAAAGACGAAGCGCAAATGCTGATCCACGGGCTTGAACAATTGCTGGATGTTGCCCCGCGGTTTAAGGAGGATCCCGATATGCTTCAACCGACTGAGCCGGATGGCGGGTATTTAGTGCGCGTGCATGAAAACGGAAAATGGGCTGACCGACCTCAGAAGATAATGTTTCCTGCAGACCCTCCTCTTCGATTGCGTATGAATATGGACGCGTTGAATTATCTTAAAAGCATGTCGAAGCAGAACTCCATCGTTGAAGTGGATATCCAGATGATGGAAGAAGCAGTAAGAGATAAGAAATTTGACCGCCCGTATTTTCCCTTTATGCTTATGATTGCCGAGAAACAGAGCCACATGATCCTGGGGTTTG
>DATEDD010000251.1:0-10340 GCA_035286565.1 Anaerolineales bacterium | reverse complement strand
GCGCCGCCCTTGATTCCGAAGGTTGGGCCTTGCGAAGGCTGGCGGATGCACGTGAAGACCCGCTTGCCCAAATGCGCGCCCAATGCTTGACTCAACCCCACCATCGTGGTGCTTTTCCCTTCACCAAGTGGAGTGGGCGTTATGGCGGTCACGTCAATATATTTTCCGTTCGGGCGATTCTTTAGGCGTTCCAGGATCTCAAGTTTTACTTTGGCTTTATACGGCCCGTACAACTCAAGTTCATTTTCGCGGATGCCTAGTTCAGCGGCGATCTGCATAACAGGCTTGATTTTTGAAGATTGCGCGATGTCAATATCAGAAGGTACTGGGCGGACGAGTTTTAGTTTGGTCGGCTTGAAAGTCACTTTTGCCCGAGCGGGCGCGGCTTTCTTCATCACAGCCTTTTTCACCACCAATTTCTTGATAGTCCTTTTTTTCCCATTTGCGGACAATATCCGTTTCGGGGATGACATCGGCTTGGATCTTGCTTTCGCACTTTTCTTCGAGGGTTTTGCTTTGGTTGCCATACTATCTCCTTGAAATTATATATAATCTTTGCTTTCTCTATTATCTTAATAAATCAAATAAAAAGCAAGAGTTATTCGTCATATCTTTGTCATATCAGGCCGTTAAGAGTGTGCCAACATTTTCTCCTCTTAATGCGCGTGTTAAAAATCCGCTTTCCTCAGCCGAGAATATTTGTACAGTCAAGCCCTTATTTTTTTGGATTAATTCAAGCATTTCCTCTACTTTGGCTTTCATCCCGCCTGTGACATCTGTACTGGCCGAGCCGCCGATGCCTGCCCGCATCTTTTCATAATCTGATAGTTGGATCTGTTTCACGAGCCTTGTCCTCGCTGGGAAATCCTGCCATACACCGGTCTCGATGCCTGCCAGTAATATTCGCGAAGGGGAGAACTGATCAACAAGAAATGTAAAGACATCTTCGGTTGAAAGGATGGTGCCGCCCAGGTTTTCATCAAATGTCACATCGCCATAAACGACGGGCAGTAAACGAACATCCAAGGATTTTCGTATAGCCAATATATTGTGATGGACGACTTTTCGATCTTTTGAAACCATCGAAGCGGATGGCGGGAATGAAATGGCAGGTATGCCGACAGTCAATAGGGATTGCATCACATAGCGGTTCAACTCCGCTGCCTGAAAGCGGACTTCTGTGAATCCCTTCCAATACTCCTTGCTCTCGTCGCCGTCCTCGGTGGCGTCCCACAGGGATGCTTCGCGAAGGATGCCGCCTTGAGCAGGAAGCCCATCGCGCGTGCCGTGCTTTTTTGCAGCGGTGTGTCCGAACGAGCCAGAACCATGCCCGAGGACCAGGAGCAGGTTCGGGCTTGAATCACGAACCGTTTTAATTTCCTGAGCGAGATCTGTCAGTTTGTCAAGCCTTGGGGTATACGGAGTATCTTTATCAGTGATGAGCGATCCACCCAATTTGAGCAGTACAATTTCTTTTGACATACTGCAAGTTTACTCAAAAACATAAAAAAGTGACAGGCACTTTGCCCATGCTATAATCACGTTATGGATATTCGCGCAGGAATTATTGCTCTTGCAATTTTTTCAGTAGTGGCTGCATATTATTCGATCCGCGCCGCCATCAAATCCATGCAGACCGCACGCAAGTTATCGTTTTATAGTTTGCGAAGGCGCCAGAGTATCACTACTTGGAGATTGTTTTTTCTGGCCGTGCTCCTGGCCGGATTTGGCTATTGGCTTCCATTTTACGGCGAGCCGATGATCTATGTCTATTTTCCACCTTCTCCCACGCCATCGCTGACTCCCACTATTACATTAACTCCAACCATCACTTTGACCCCAACGATGACCGTCCCACCAAGCCTAACATTAACTCCCTCCGTCTCTGATACGCCGACATTGACGCTGACTCCGTATCTGCCGCTTGCCATTGAAGCCTTGTTTGAGGGACCCGTTACACCGAATCCAGATGCGGTATTTACTGCCATTCAATTTTCAACAAAGTTTGACGGGATTAACCCCGTTGACCCAAAAACTGTTTTTGAACTTCCCATAACAACAATGTATGGTGGTTTCGATTACAACAACACGATCCCCGGCGTGCAATGGACTGCACTTTGGTATCGTAACGGTCAATTGGTATGTTATGAACCTCCCAAGCCTTGGGATGGCGGCACCGGAGGCATTGGCGGCTACACTGACTGCACAGACCCAATCGGTGGCTGGCTGCCGGGAACTTATGAAGTGCAGATTTTCATGGGTTATGAATGGAAAGTAATTGGGCGTTTTGTGGTGTTTGATAGTCTTACACCACTCCCGCCATCGCGTACACCAACTGTAACCTCTACAGCAACACCGTAATTGAAGTCCAGATTTCGGAAGTCTTCCAGAAGACTCCCAGAGTTGGGCGAATTAAGACGAATCCCCGAAATTTTCTAGGAAACAGCTAATGACCGAAAAAGCATTTCAAGATTACTACCCCGAATACTTCGCTCATTGTTACGGTTGTGGAAGTATGAATGAACTTGGACATCAAATTAAAAGTTTTTGGGATGGCGATGAATCCGTTTGTCACTTCATGCCAAAACCGTATCACACAGCTATTCCCGGTTATGTGTATGGTGGCTTGCTCGCCTCGCTGGTGGATTGTCACGGTACAGGCACAGCCGCCGCAGCCGGCTACCGCGCTGAAAACCGTGCCATGGATACCGAGCCGCCTTTACGTTATCTGACCGCTTCCTTGCATGTGGATTATCTCAAGCCCACACCGCTGGGTCCGATACTCGAAATCCGCGCTAAGGTAAAAGAAGTAAAAGGGCGTAAAGTTGTGATCGAAGAATGGATTATGGCTAATGGGATAATTACTATCAAGGGGGAGGTGGTGGCTGTGCAGGTGCCGGAGCAGTTGGTGAAAGAGCTTTTGGGGAAAGGATGAGGGATGAAAGATGAAAGAAGAAATAAAACGTCTCGCATGCGTTGTCCTGACGGTTCGACTTTCGCTCACCGTGCCGAAGGGTTCCAGTAACCATCTCTGGCGACCATCGATGCAAGACACCCCTTTCCAACTTGTTTACTTGCGTACCTATTTACCTTCCCCAAAATACTCCCTCATCGGCTTGAAATAAAAATCCTCCCAGCCTGTTTTGTAGCCATCCGCTTGCCCGTCGGGGATATTGGAATGTTTGAGCGTTAATTTTGTTTTCCCATTCACTTCTTCAAATAAAACTTCCACATGTGAGTCTTCGGCTTCTTCGGGAAATTCTCCAGTACGCCAGGTTTGCACGATCCTTTTGTTTTCATCCAATTCCAAAAACGTTCCCCAAATATAGCCATCCCAAGCAGTGAAATCGCCCTGCACGTGACCAGTTACTTTAGCGGGACTGCCCGTCATCAAAGTATGTCCCTGTGTGGAAAGCCAGGCTTTGTAAATCGCTCCTGTTTTTACCGAAAAAGTTGCGGTAAGCTTAAATTCGTTTTTCATATTGCCCATTCCTTCTTTTTAATATTCACCACTTTGGCAATTTCAGCGGCAAGGAGCGCATTGTTCAAAAGCAGAGCCAGGTTTGCCTTGAGTGATTTCCCCTTTGTTAATTCACGAATCCGGCTCAATAAAAATGGAGTTAACTTCTGCCCATGGATACCCTGTTTGATGGCTTCAGCGGAAGCCCTGGCAATGATCGGGTCCATCTCGGACTTTGCAATTGCCGCGATTTCTGGAATGGGGTTTGTCACGAGCACAGCGCTTTTCATTCCAAGCTCCCAATGCGCTTTGGCGAAGTCTGCAATTTCTTTTGGGGAGTCTAATCTTACGCTTACGCCCAGTCCGCTTTCACGGGAGTAGAAAGCGGGAAATTCGTGTGTTTGATAGCCGACGACCGGCACGCCCATCGATTCAAGATATTCGAGCGTCGCCGGCAAATCTAAAATTGCTTTCGCACCAGCACAGACAACAATCATAGGTATTTCTGCGAGTGCGTGCAAGTCCGTTGATATATCGAAAGGCGATTCCTTGTGCACGCCGCCGATGCCGCCCGTGGCAAAGACTTTGATGCCCGCCATGTGCGCCACGAACATCGTCCCGGCCACGGTGGTGCCACCGTTCATTTTTTTGAGAATGGCTGTGGCAAAATCACGATGACTCACTTTTAGGATCGAGTCCGCTTCTGCGTCAGAAAGCCGAACCAGTTCCTTGTCTGATAGACCGATGCGGATCTTTCCATCCAGCAGAGCAACAGTTGCGGGCGTTGCACCAAAGTCGTGGACTTGTTTTTCCATATCGCGCGCCAATTCCAGGTTTTGCGGGTGGGGAAGTCCGTGAGTGATGACGGTCGATTCGAGTGCAACGATGGGCGCGCCCAAATCTAGCGCGGTCGTGATTTTCGGGGAGATAAGAATATTTGGATGTTTCATTTTGTATCTTATTGTTATTGATAATGAAGAATAAGCTGGGATATGTCGTGTATTGCCTTTTCAATTCTTATCAAGTCATTATTATTCTTTCCTGATGAATCACTCTCGTTTTCAATCAGCATTTTTCCTGCGAGCAGTTCTATCCTAAACGCCCTTAACATTTCCAGCACAATCAGGCGCGCATCTTTTGTGTTGATTTTCTGCTGAATAGCCTGGTTCTTGAGTTTTGGTCTTGAAGATAATAAACTTCTAGATTCTGCTGTGTCGTCATCCAGGCGGATATGTTTTCTAAACTCAGGTCTTTGCTGGATTAAATCATCCAGTTCCTTTAAGACGTCCTCGTCTGAAATTTCCTTTTCCCTGTAGAAGGCAGAGTCTGGCGCATTCAATTTATCGTAATTTGAAATAACCACGTGGTTAATTAACTTGATGAGTTCGGTCATTTCAAATTGTTGCCCTGAGAGCGCCAAGGCATTGCGTTTTTTTTCATTTTCGCGTGACTGATTCCATGCTTCTTTATGTTTATCGAGGATCAGGCTGGAGGGAAGTTGCCAGGTTCCTATGTCTATCCAGTCCAGAGCGACCCCAAGTATTGCGGCCTTCTCTTTGAATGGGTTGCTGAAGAACTGAGCGGTGATCTTGGAGCGTGATTTAAAATTGGGTGAAGGGGTATCATTTCCTTCATTCATTCTGGTTTGTTCGCCCGTCATTTCCATGCGCATTTGAGCAATGGTTTGTTCATTGGTCGAGGATTGGTCCACTTCCTTTTGACTGATACTGGCAAGTAATTCACTTAATGTGTGAGATGTGATCAGTTTTTCCAATTCCGAAATGATGAGCGGCACAACGGTGGTATCCCACGGAAAGTTGATTCCAGATGGGCTGGCTGGCTCTGGCGTGATGATCACCTGGTTATAGACCAGTGCTTGTACTGCGCGCTCATCAAACAGATAAGCATCGTTTTCATCATGGTCTTTATCTGAATGTTGTTTGCGCAGGATGCTGAATATCGCTTTGATTCCCTGCGCTTCCAAAGGTATACCATCTTTGGTGCGTGATTTTAGCGAGAGACCGCTTATAAATTGATCACGCAGATTAATAATGGCGTATTCGCGTTTGCCAACCTGATCAAATTTACCAATTTCGCGGATTCGTTCGAATCTGCCGAGTTTCCAGGCTTCACTGCGCGGGTAGATGACTTTTGGTTCGCCATCTACTTTTTCAAACAAAGCCACACTATCCAGGTTGACCTGGACCCTGCCCGGTCCGCCGATCAAGACGATGGGAGAGCTTTCATACATTTCGGGAATTCTGCCATCGTTGATGGTGATGTGTTCGCGCCCGGAACCGAACGCAATGTCTTCAAGAGAATCAGATGCGAGAGATTGGTCATGTAATTCATAAATATCGTCAAGGTATTTTGCCGCCTTTCTTCTGGACAGACTGTAGACAACGATCAGCAATGGAATATATTTCAAAAAACTCAAGCCGATTACGATTGCGAAATGATCCGGTTCAATGACGGTAAAAGCATGCAGGATCATGGAAATTCCGCTTAGCAGGAACCATACAGCCATAAGGGCAATATTGCGCCACCTATTTCTGAATCGAACATTTGCGTCTGTCAGACCGAAGAGCAGGGACTTGATCTCGTCGCGTTGTGTCTGTCTTTTCATTACCCAGCCTCTTCGTCTTCCAATGGGCTTTTGGTGCTATGATCCAAAAGCCATTTCCAGATCTCATCCAATTTCCTTAGTTCCTTTTCCATATCGCTCGTAGCATTGCTCTTTGTCAGGATGAAATCCTTAAGCGGCTGAATCAAAAGTTGAAGTGTCTTGAACGGGTTTAGTTGCGGCGTGGTAACTCTGCCGCCAAATTTCGCGGAAACGATCAGCGCAAATTTTTTGCCAGCCTCATCGCGCGCCGCGGTTTCGATCAAAGCCTCTTTTTCATTCAAATAACTTGCTTCCTGGTTGGCAAGGTTCATCCATTCCGCGCTCCATTGTTGGATGGTTTGCTCTTCTATGGATGGTTCAAAAAGCACGTTATGGATTCGCACCTCCCTGATCTCCAGACCTCTTAATTGCAATTGTTTGTATTCCAGACTTTCAAGCCGTTCGCCGGTGGGCAGGCCTGAATCGTCCAGTCCAACCACATGGCTTTGGCGAAGGCGCTTATTGATCATTTCTTCAATGGTCTGCAAGCCACTGATCTCTTTGGCCGTGAATAATTCTTCAAATTTAAATTTACGAATGTATTCACGCCAGAGGTTGACCACCAGATGGGCAGGCAGTTTATTCCATTCCATGCGGGACTTGCTTTTGTCTGTGGCGCCAAGCCGGATGACTTCACGGGTGATTGCATTTCGGACGGATGTTGGATCAAACCCATATCGCGAGGTCACGCCGCTTTCTGTTGGTTTTGCTTCAACCGGGCGCTTAATGCTAAATTTGATGCTGATCGTCGGGGAGATTTCAAAACCGTCGCGAGTCATTCCGCTGGTTTGTTTGCTGTGGCTTTGTAATTCGTTACTTTTTGACGATGCGTTCGGTGCAGGATTGATAAATGGCTGTCCGCTCGAGAGCGGACCAATGAACTGCCACTGTGACCGAAGATCAACGCACCCGGCAATATATTCGTCTGGCAGTGTGAATTTGATCCCAGGCCCTACCGTACTACTGATTTCAGTATCCGTCCGCAAAACGGCTGCGCTGGCCGTGTCCAAAACAAGAATGCCAGGACCACGTTTCCCTGCTTCTCCCTCATGTTCAATTACACGTCCGTTCTTGATAAAGAGGGTCGGCCCGCGGTCGCCTGATTCGAAGTTTCTTACCCTCAAATAGATCTCCCGCCTGTCTTTGGAGTTTTGAATAGGCAACACGAACTGTGAAAAGAAATATACTAGACGGTCAAGCAGGAAAAGGGCGATACCGATATCGGCGAAAAATATAGCGATACTGACATAGGGATTAAAAGGAATATTCAGGCCCCACAGTATGCCAAGCCAGATGATCGTTGTAATGACGACCACACCCGCAGGAGTTTGAAAAAAATAGCCGATTCCAATGAAGGTTTTTCTCATCTGGGGATGATTCTAAAGCAGAATCAGGCAAACCGCCATTGGAATTTTTGGGAAAAGATATGGCTATAATAATTAAATTCTAGGTATTGAATCAATGTTCACGTTATCAAGTTCTTCATAATTTGGTTCTCGCTCTTCTATTTTGCCTTGTGACTTATCCACTATGGTTAATTCGTTGGTATGTTCAAGAGCATAAGTGCGGTTGGCATTGATGAATGTCGCTGGCAGCCGGATGCTGTAATTTTCCAGCCAGAGTACCCCACCATATACAAATATTAATAATAAAGCGTATCCCAATAAATGTTGCAAGGCAAGCAGTCGGATACCCAGTAATAATAAGGCAAACAATAGGATCGCATGGCCACTGGCGGCAGAAACCCGGGGTGTATACCTTCTTCTCGGTTTTCTTTTGCGGGTTTTCTCAACGATTAGTTCTGGATAATCAAAAATATCCACCAGTTCAAGGGTTACAAATTCCTGTTGTTCGTGATCATCATCTAGATGTGAGAGGGTATTTTCGTTTTTTTCTGCCGCATCATCCTCTTCTTTTTCAGTCCATTGCTGAATAAGGTAGTTCTGGTAATCAAGAATATTTTTTTTATCCGCATCGCATAACTCATTTGTTCTTAATATACGCTCCTTGAGCCAGTTTAGATCGCAAACATCACTTTGGATTTGCAAATAGGATTTCCAGGCATCCACGTTTTTGGGGTCAACTCTCACAACCGCGTCAAGAACAAGCGCGGCATTTTCATATTGCTTTGCTTTAATAAGTTGATGGGCTCTTTCAAGTAAGTGTGTAGAAATTGGCATGATAACCTTCCAAGGTTGATCTTGAATTGGAATTTATAAATTATGAATTTTCTGATCCAGCCGCTGAAGGACAAAACGTTGTTTTGCTTGAAGATAATCCTGGTCGCGAACTTGTGTCTGCCAGACGTTATCAATATGATTTCGTAAATCTTCAAGATCGCTTTGGGTTGTGCAAATGCTAATATATGCATCCCATGCTTCCACATTTTGTGGATCTGTGCTCAAAACCTGGTCAAGAATATTTTGGGCATCCGCATAATAGCTTTTTCCAATAAAATAATATGCCTGATCCAATAATTCCCATACTTTGGCCATTTTAATACTCCTGTTTTTTTTATATTATGCCGAAGTGATAATCATGCGCTTGTCGCATAGACGGAGAGGAGATTTTGAAAACGATGATCATTACGCAGGGAATCCAGGTCTGGATCCTTACCGGCCCAATTAATATAAGCCTGTTTGGTTTGAAGAGCAATTTCAAGTAATTCAAGAGCCCGTTCATTGTTTCCGCAGATTGCTTCGAGACAGGCGCGGTTATAATCAGTTTCATCTTCCAAATTTGAGTTCAAAGCCTTTTCAATATGAGATTGGGCCAGTTCTTCCATTCCCATTCTTAGATATTGACTGGCTAGTGAGGCGTGTGCCTGGGCGTGATCCGGGACCAATTCCAGGACTTTTTGAAAAGCCGTGACTGCTTCCGCGTCATTTCGTTCGATGGCATGGACCAGCCCTAAACGGTAGAAGGAGGAAGGTTTGTAGGGGTTTACCGAGATTGCCTTTTGATACGCTAGAAGAGCATCTTTATATAGACCTGCGGATTTGTAGGCATCACCCAGCACCTCCCAAACTGCATAGTTTCGGGGGTTGCTTAGCGCAGCTTGCTTGTGCTTTGCTATATCAAGCTCAAACGAGTTGAGGTCTGTTTCAGACTGTTCGATTACGGGATCTGACACGGGTAAACTTATGGTTGACTCGGATTCAGTTTCGGAAGATGAGGCGGCGCCAATGGGTTCGGTGAGGAGCGCAAGCTCGTATTTAGTTTCATTATGCGCAATTTCACATTCATCCTGCATCTCGAATGTGACGGGTTGCCTACCGTCCTTTTCAGCAAGGAGATTAGTTTCCATATTTCCATCATCCAGATCTTTTTGCGAAACTGTCTCGAGATCAATGGGAATAATAAGTGGTAAGTCTTCCTGAGCAATGGTTTCAAGGTCCCAATTAACCAGAACGGATGTTCCCACAATTGCTGTCTCTTCGGTCGTGGCTGGTTTCCATTCGCTGTGAATACCTGCCATGGTTTCGTGAAGGGTTTCCACCAGGAGTTGCTCTTCAGGATCGGATGGTAAAAACTCGCTGTCAAACCAGGATATATTGGAATGCTCTTCTGCGATTTCCAACTCTGCATTGATTTCAATAAGATCCATCTTTTCAGAATCGTCCGAATCTTGATCTGCCGTTAGGAGTGATTCAATATCAATATCAGGTTTTGAAACGGTCAGAGGCATTTTACTTCCACGCCCTGTTTCGGAGAGACGATCGCTTTCCTGCTGTGGATCCAGAATGTCGGCTTGCTGATATGCTTCCAGCGCGCTGTTGTAATCCTTTACCTGGCGATAGAGAATTCCGAGTCTGTTCCAGGTGATGGCTTGCTCTTTTTCGTTAGGCAATAAGGTAATACTGCGGCGGTATAACTTAATGGCTTCACTGTATTTGCCAATTTGAACAAATGCCATGGCCAGGTTGCTATATGACCTGCCAAACTTGATCTCCAATTCGATGGAGCGTAAATAGGCATGGATCGCAGGTTCGTATGCTCCTTGCATGAAATATAAATTGCCAAGCTCGTTCCAAAACTCATGGTTGTTCATGGTTCCTCTCTCCTATGCAATGACGGGAGGTTTTTGTTGGGCGAACATATTTCCCAACAAACCGAAACTTGAACGAAGGGACCGTGTGGTGTTTTCGGGGTCAAGTTCGTCTGCAGTTTGATAGGCCGCCATAGCATGATCATAATCATTCATTCGGCGATACA
>DATEDD010000250.1:0-5206 GCA_035286565.1 Anaerolineales bacterium | reverse complement strand
GCGGCGAGATCGTTCGTGCTGGCTGAGCCGCCATTTTCGTTTAGTTCATAAATGTGTTTGAGATAATCCTGAATGGATTGGGTGATAACTTCTGACATGTTATTCCTTTTGTAGCACGACATTTATGTCGCTGTGGACAAGGCGACATAAATGTCGCGCTACGTTTTACTATTTGATCAAAAGCCCTGTAACCCAGAGCATCAACATGCCAGTAAGGACTCCGCTAAAAACAGTCATTGGCATGGCTCCGCCTTCGCGGGCGGTGTCTTTTTGAATGAGTTTTGCAATTTCGTAAATCACTTCAAAAATTGCGCCAGCGCCGATAGCGAGAAATAATACAGCCAGGAAAGGCGAGGGAGTGTAACCGCCGATCCACGCGCCGATGATCGCGGGTCCGCCGCCGATCAACCCCATGATGGCAAGCCTCCCAATGCTCGGTCTATCGCGCAGGACAGGCGCAATGATTCCAAGTCCCTCCGTGATGTTTTGGATGATGAAGCCGACCACGAGGAATGTGCCAAGCGCGATCTCGCCGACGTTATACGCCGCGCCGATGGCAAGCCCTTCACCGAGATTGTGGAATCCGATCCCAACTGCGATCATGAACGCGACAGAAAGTCTGCGGTCTGTTTCGTTGCCTGTGATTTCAGTTTGTCGTTTTGAAATGGCATCCAGCAATAAGAATGTCGTAACCGAGCCGATGCCAATTAAGCCAATGCCTTGAAATGCAGAAGGAACTTTGCCTGCAAACTCAAGCGCTTCGGCGAGCGTGTCCAAGCCAAGAAATACAAGCAAGCCTGCTGTTGCGGCCATCAGAAAAGTCATTGTACGTCGCCCGAGTTGACGCAGGGCGGGAAACCAGAAGATGCCGAGGAACACGGGGATGACTCCCACGTATAAGCCGATCAGTGTGAAGCCCCAAAAAGTGCTGCTCGATGGCTGCGGTGTTTCAAACGCAACAGGAATCTCAACATTGAACGGGACGGCATTGCTGGTGAAGATCGTAACCGCATACGCTTCGCCATACGACCACGGATAGTCAAAAAGGATCACAGCCCGCCCAAGCCGTTGAATATCTGCACTTGGCTCCACGTGAAATGGCATTACTGCCGAGTTGATGATGATATTTGCGATCTTGATCTCTTGTGGTCCCGTGTTGCGGACGTGGAGTTCGATGATGTTTGGCTTGAGGACATAGCGCTCCACATCCAAGCCTTCAACGGGCGCGGCGGATTCGAGGTTGAGTCCGCCACCCGTGGAGAGGAAGAGCGCGATCACCCCAGTGAGGAGAATAATCGGGACTAGTAGCAATATCAGGCTTTGGAAAGTGAAGCGAGGGGTTTTCGTCGTATTTTCAGTCATGATGCACCTGTAATTATTCCGTCACTTCGATCATGCCGTTCCAGCCAAGTTCTGCGAACTCCGTCACATGGGCGTGGAACATATACATGCCGGGATATTTGTAACTGAATTCCAGAATGCCGCGCTGCGCCTGCCCCTGAATAATGGTGTCTGTGAATTCGGATGGCGTGAGACTTGTGCCAGTGGGGTAGTAGTTAAAGAAATTGGCGTGCAGATGAAAAGAGTTAACAAAATCAAACTCAAGAATGTTTACGAGGTAAATACGAACTGTTTCGCCGACTTTAATTTGAATGGGATTATTTTGATAATGAAATGGGATTGCATTAACCGCATAAAAATCATTTGCGTCGTCAAAGTCAATATCGAAGCCGCTCATTACCATCACCATTTCATGGTCAACGGCAGGGCGTCCCACTTTCGGGTCAATGATGAATGCGCCGTAAAGTCCCTTTGCAATATGGCGTGCCAGTGGAAAGACATGGCAGTGATAAAGGTGAAGTCCGAACGGCTCCGCGTCGAACTCATAAGTAAATGATTCACCGGGTTGAACATTGCCGCCCGCTCCCGTTCCCGGCACGCCGTCCATTGCGCCTGAGTGGAAGCCGTGAAAATGCATGGTATGTGGGTGATCGCTTCCGTTAAGAAGTGTAATGCGAAGATGATCTCCCTCTGTACAGCGCAGGGTTGGGCCTGGGATGCGACCGTTATACGTCCACGCGGGGAATTTAATACCAGGCACGATCTCAATATCTTTGTTGAGTGCTATGATCTTGTATTCGCGCAGCGTTCTGCCATCGGGCAGGGTGGAGACTTCGCCATAATCAAAGTCGGTCAAAATATCTGTGGGATTGAAGCCGTTTGCTTCGTGGTCTACCTCGCCCACGGTTCCGGGCATGATTTCGTCACCGTGCTGCATGGACGGGGAGGCATGGACGATATGTGATGGTTGGTCATCTTTTTGATTCAAAGCCACCGCGCCTGCTGTGCCAAATAATGCCAGTCCGCCTACTTTAAGAAAATCTCGTCGGGATATGGATTTCATATTTGCTCCTGTAACTGTATTTCTAAAATTTAGTCTTACCTAAATTTTATTTTATCGCAAATAAAAGCCTTGTCAAGGGGTAAAATAAATTGAAGTCGCTTCACCCTTAAAATACGGAACATCCGCGAAGTATCTGTTAAGGGATGGAGACGAAGTAATCAAATGGAGTAGCGCTGAACTGCTCTTTTTTATTTTTATGTTCAAAAGCATTGTACGAATGATGCTTTTATATGATAATGACAATAACAAAGAGAGGTGACAACATGCGCGTGTGCATACTTTCAGATGAAGAGATCACTCATTTCGACCCGGCTCCATACATAAAAGATTTTGACTGGCAAATGATAACCATGACCGCACCCGTCATGGATAAGATACGCGCGCTGGCGGAGAAAAAGGAATTTGATGTATTTTTGAACCTCTGTGAAGGCTATGAGTTTGAAGATGAGGAAGATGATGTGATTGGGTATCACGCCATAGAAGTCGTTCAGGCATTGGAAGCGTTTGGACTGCCATTTACGGGCGCAGACT
This sequence comes from Anaerolineales bacterium, assembly GCA_035286565.1. GTDB lineage: Bacteria > Chloroflexota > Anaerolineae > Anaerolineales > Villigracilaceae > Villigracilis. The sequence goes on along the minus strand of DATEDD010000250.1, from coordinate 2,271 downwards.
CAAATTGCTTTGACCCAACACGTGAAGAGATGCAAGTCATTGCTGATGCGAATAAGATCAACTTTGTAAAAGGCTATCAAGTCAAAAGCGTGGAAGAAGCTGAAAAGCTGGTGACAAATTTACTCTATCCCATTATGGTGAAGCACCCGAAGAGTTACGGCAGCACAGGTATGACAAAGGACTCGCGCGCGGATACGCTGGAACAGGTGCGCACCCAGGTGGAGCGCATTTGCGCGGAGTTCGGTGCGGCGCGCATGGAAGAGTTCATTGTCGGCAAGGAGTTCAATGTGCTCGTCGTGGACAATGCAGATGATCTGAGCCAGCCCATTGCGTATCCGCCCGCGGAGTTGGTTTTTCCTCCCAATGAAGAGTTCTGGCATGTGGACGTCAAGTGGAATTATGACGCGCCATTCGATTTCAAGCAAGTGACTGACCCACAGTTGATCGCACGTTTGCATGACATTGCCAAGAGGATGTATCTTGCGATAGGTCTTTCGGGCTATGGCCGCTGTGACATTCGTATGAACGACAAAGGGGAGTTGTTTATTTTGGAGATCAACCCCAATGGCGGGATCATGTTCAAGCCAGAGGAATACGGCCCCGCGGATTATATGATCTTGTACGATGCAGATGGCTACAGAGGATTCTTTAACCGCATTTTCCGAGCAGCGCATGTGACACAGAAAATGAGAGCCGCAAAGTAAACGGGCAAAAAAAACTGCGATTGATCTCGCAGTTTTTTGTTTTATATCTTGCGTTGATAACTGATCTTCCATATCACACACCATGTCCTGCCTCATCGTCAGAGCGTTTCCAATCCCATTTTTCATCAGTCATGTTATTTCTCCAGAATTGATTTAATCTCCATTATCCTGGAGTTTATGGATTTTGCCAGCTTGGCACAACCTTCCTGGGAATTGTTTTCGCCGATCAGGTTTGCATTAACTTCCGCTAGTGCCGCAAACAAATACCGAATTAGCCGTTTTGATTCGCTCGGGGCGTGATCAATGGCGGCCAGCGTCTTGTCTATTTGCGCAGTGTGTTGAACGAAATGCGCTTCAAAACGATGCAGGCGATGACGAATTGGGAAGCGTGTCTCCTCCCAAAAGGCGGCAGGTAGATCCAATTCTTCATCTGTTATGTTAATGAATTCATCAATGACCTGCGGATGCATTTCACGATGAAATACCAGCATTGTCTCAAGCGGGCCTTTCGTCAGATCTCTATACTCGCTCTCGCCCATGCCATATAAACATGGATATTCAGACTCGGGGGTCGGCTCAGGCATCCATTTTTCAGCGCGGTGACCTTCCAATGCATAGCGGATAACAGCGCGAAAGCCAAAATCCGCGCCGAGAATGTGTGCGTAGACTTGCCGCACAGTCCATTCTCCTTCGGCTGGTGCGTGCTCTGAATCTTCTTTCGAAAGGCCAAAGATTGCGGCTTGCAAATCCATGTATTGTTTGTGGTATTGACCGAGAATGTGCTGGGCTTGTGTCGGTGGCTTGTGCCTGGCGGCCAGCGTAACAGCCAGTTGACGTAATTCCTGGATCGTCACAAAGAAGGCAAAACGAACACCTTCTTCGTCATGGTCTTTCCATACCCATGTACGCTCGAGGTCTTTTTCTGAAAGCGGGAGCATGAGCGCCGCAAAGTTTTCAATGGCGTTGGTCAATTCAAAGTTGAACATTTTTATCCTTTATTCCAGAGATTCTAGAAATTCAACCACGGATTGTGCTTCTTCTCCGCCTGCCCTGGCATGTGCAATCAATGGAATTCCATGCGGACCAGGGATATCCTTTGCTTTGGGATATGCACTCAATGCGGCTTTTACGATTTCCAATTTCCCCAACATGGCTGCAACAAAGATATCCAACCTTGCGCCGTGTTCTAGCAAATAATTGGCAATATCTTTTCTGCCCATGTGACCTGCGGCGCCGAGCCCGGTTTCGAAATCACCGCCGCCCCAATCCCATGTTGCATTGACCAGCGCAGGTTTCTGGGTAAGCAATTCCTTTACACGGTCTAAATCTCCGTGCGCGTTGCTGACAAATTCTTCCACTACCTTTGGTTCCAAAGCGGGTTTCTTATCCATTGATAATCTTCTTTGGTTGTCTGAATCAATTTATTTGCGTTTAGGAATCCTCATCCATCTTCCACCGGCAACAAGCGAAATCATAATAAATGCGACGGATACCCACGAAAAGGCGGTATTATCTATGCTGATGCCAATGGCAAGAAATGCAATTCCAAGAATAAGAAATACTGTGG
>DATEDD010000249.1:0-10229 GCA_035286565.1 Anaerolineales bacterium | reverse complement strand
TGGAACGGCTACCATGTGCCGTTTCTCTATTCAACAAACGGTGAGCTGATCTACTTCATAGATGTTCGTGACGAACAAAGCCTTTCTCGCCAGATTGCCAATTTTCATACAGCCGACGCGCTTGAAGAGTTTTTCACTGCTGATCAGGCAAGCGGCGTCACATGGCTTCAAACTAATCCCAACAATATAGAGAGACTGCGCTATTACCAGAAAGATGCCATTTCCTCTGTTGAATCGGCCATGGTTCAGGGGAAACGGAACATGCTTATTGCCATGGCAACCGGCACAGGCAAGACATATACAACGGTTGCCCAAATCTATCGTCTCCTCGAATCAAAAACAGCCAAACGCATCCTCTTTCTCGTTGATCGGCGGGTCCTTGCGGCGCAGGCAGTCAGTGCTTTTGCTGCGTTCAACACGCCAAAGGGAAATAAATTCACACAAGAGTACGACGTCTTCAGCCAGCGGTTCCACCGGGAAGATTTCGATGATGACAAACCCTATGACCCCAAGGTTTTGCCCGGTTCTTACCTGACTACCCCAAAACCCGCTCATACATTCATTTACGTTTCCACGATTCAGAGAATGTGCGTCAATCTGTTCGGCTGGGAGAGTGCGTTCCCTCAGAATGGGGGCGATCCTGATGACGAAAGCGATGCTGAAAAGCTTGATATACCTATTCACGCATTCGATGTGATCATCGCTGATGAGTGTCACCGTGGCTATACTTCACGTGACACGGCGATCTGGCGCAGAGTGCTGGATTATTTCGACTCTATCAAGATCGGTCTCACTGCAACCCCGGCTTCGCATACGATTGCTTATTTCAGAGATGTTGTTTACCGCTATACAACCGAGCAAGCCGTTCTTGACGGGTTCCTGGTGGATTACGACGCGATCCGCATCAACTCAAATGTCCGCATGAACGGAGCTTTCCTCAAAGAAGGCGAACAGGTCGGCATTGTTGATACAGGTACGGGCAAGGTCATCTACGACGCACTCGAAGACGAGCGCGAGTTCGGCTCCGAGGATATTGAACAAAAGATCACCTCGCCCGAGAGCAATCGCAAGATCATAACGGAAATAGCCGACTACGCGCGCAAGCACGAAGAAACAACCGGTCGTTTTCCCAAAACCCTCATTTTTGCCGTGAACGACCTGCCGTTCACTTCTCATGCTGATCAATTGGTCCAGATTTGCCGGGCGGTATTCGGAAAGGGCGATGATTTCGTCCAGAAGATCACCGGCAGTAAAAGTGTAGATAGGCCGCTGCAGAAAATCCGCGAATTCAGAAACCGGCCGAATCCGAAAGTCGTTGTCAGTGTGGACATGCTTACCACCGGCGTCGACATCCCGAGCCTGGAATTTATCGTGTTCCTGCGGCCTGTCAAATCGCGCATCCTCTGGGTGCAGATGCTTGGAAGAGGAACGCGCCCCTGTCCGGGGATCAATAAAACACACTTCGCCATCTTCGACTGCTTCAATGGCACGTTGATCGAGTATTTCAAGAACACCACCGATTTTGACGTGTCCCTTCAGAAAGAGGCGGTTGCCCTTTCCCAGGTGATCGAGAATATTTACCAGAACATCGACCGTGAGTATCATATCAAGGTTCTCGTGAAGCGCCTGCGCCGCATAGAAAAAGACATGAGCGGCGAGGCTCGCGAGAAGTTCTCAGCCTATATCCCGGACGGTGATATGGGCAGGTTTGCTTCTGAGCTGCCGGACAAGATTGAAAAAGATTTTACAAACATAATGAAGCTCCTGAGGGATAAGGATTTTCAAAACCTATTACAGAACTACCCAAGGCCGCAGCGATCATTCCTTATCGGTTATGATGTCAAGGATGTTGTGACCTCTGAGGTGATGATCCGCAGGGGTGCTGAATATCAAAAGCCCGAGGATTACCTTGTCGCTTTCTCCCGGTTCGTTAAGGAGAACCCAGAGCATATTGAGGCAATCCGAATTCTGCTTGAGCGGCCAAAAGACTGGAAGACAGCCGTACTCAATGAACTGGTGGAAAAGCTGAAACAGAACAAGTTCCCCCCGGATGATCTCGAAAAGGCCCATAAATACGTATACAAGAAGCCGCTCGTTGATATCATTTCCATGGTCAAGCATGCTGCCAAGGAGCAAGAGCCGATGCTTACCGCGGATGAACGAGTGGGCAGGGCCATGCAGAAGGTGACGAGCGGCAAGAGTTTCAACGAGGATCAAAAGAAATGGCTCGGCCTTATCCGTGACCATCTGGTCAAGAATCTCACGATAGGAGAAGACGATCTGGACTACGCACCGATCTTCGAACGGAACGGCGGATTAGGGAGAGCAAGAAGAGTGTTTGATAAAGAATTGGGGTCGCTGCTTGCTGAAATTAATGCGGGAGTAGCAGCCTAGAAAGGATTTGCATGTCTGATATTGTCAACAAGCTCTGGGGCTTCTGTCACACGCTTCGCCATGATGGTATAGACTATGGCGATTACATAGAGCAACTCACCTATTTGCTTTTCCTCAAAATGGCGGATGAGAAAGCTGTTAGCGTGCCGAAGGGCTGTGATTGGGCCAGTCTGAAAAACCTTTCGGGAACGAAATTGACAGATCATTACGCTGATACGCTGCGCAAGCTCCGTGAAGCAGATGGAATCCTTGGCGACATTTTTGCCCAGTCCATGCCTCGCTTCAACAATCCGGTGAATCTCAAGCGGGTCATCAATATGATCGATGAGGAACACTGGTCCGAGATGGATGTCGATGTGAAGGGCGCCGCATTCGAGGGCTTGCTCGAAAGAGCGGCGAGTGAAGGTAAGAAGGGTGCAGGCCAGTATTTCACCCCGCGTGTTCTTATCCAATCCATCGTCCGGGTCATGAAGCCTGATCCGCGAGATTCACGTGACTTCACGATCTGCGACCCTGCCTGCGGTACCGGCGGCTTTCTTGTCTGTGCCTATGAGTGGTTGATGGAGCAGACTAAGGGCGGGGCGATGGAGCGCAAGGATATAAAGCGGGTCAAGACCTCAACCTATTACGGTCAGGACCTGGTCCCACGTCCGCGCAGACTCGCGCTCATGAATCTGTTTCTTCACGGCATTGAGGCGAATATCTATTTGGGCGATACCATTTATGAGCCGAACAAGAGCGAGCTGTACAACTGTATCCTGACGAATCCACCCTTCGGAACCAAAGGAGCGAACCAAGCACCGGAGCGGGATGACTTCACTATAGAAACCAGTAACAAACAGCTCAACTTCGTCCAACATGTGATGAACACACTCAAGCCCGGCGGCCGAGCAGCCATGGTACTGCCGGACAATTGTCTCTTCGAGGATAAGGCGGGCGAGGTGTTCAAAATCCTGACACAGGATTGTAATCTGCATACTGTTCTGCGTCTGCCACGCGGTACGTTTACACCTTACAGCCAGGGCGTTAAAGCAAATGTCATCTTCTTTCAAAAAGGGCTTCCGACAGAGCATGTCTGGATATTTGATGCACGATCGAACGTTCCGGGCATCACGAAGAAGGATCGACCCCTTGCGGCGCAGCATTTCGTAGAGTTTGAAAAATGTTATGGAAAAGACCCGAATGCGCAGCGCAAGAGGAAAAGCCTAGGTGAAGAGGGTCGCTTCAGAAGGTTTGCTTTAGATGAGATCAAGGGCCGTGATTATAAGCTTGACATCACGTGGCTCAAGGATGAATCGCTCGAAGATAGTGATGAACTGCCCGAGCCGCAGGATCTCGCAGGTGAAGCCATCACGGAGCTTGAAGCCGTGGTGAATGATCTGCGGGAGATCGTGGCGCTGATTGAAAAAGAAGAGGGCGTGAAGAAATGAGCCTGGTTGTTCCATTTGAAGAAATCTTCGCAAGCCAGACAGGTATAATGGCGTGCCATGAATCATGGGAACGGGTTGAACTTGGGGAGGTTTGTTCAATCCTAAATGGGTTTCCTTTTAAGTCAACTCTGTTTAATAAGTCGATAGGTTACCCTATTATCCGTATTCGAGATATCACAAAAGGTTCCACAGGAACTTTCTATAACGGGGATTTTCCCGCTGAGTACATCGTCAGGAATGGAGATTTGCTTATTGGAATGGATGGTAACTTCCGGTGCTGTGAGTGGCAAGGAGGCGATGCTGGGTTAAACCAGCGTGTCTGTAAAATCAAAGCGGATGAGCGTATATTGAACCCTAAGTTTCTGCTTTATGGGCTGAATGGCTATCTAAAAGCGATAGAGGATGCGACGTCCTCCGTTACGGTTGGCCATTTGTCATCACGTGACATTCAGAGAATTTCATTTCCTCTTCCACCGCTTATCGAACAACATCGTATTGTTGCGATATTGGAGACGCTGTTAGATAAAGTCAACACTTGCCAGAAGCGGTTAGTGAATGTTCGGCTTATTCTCAAGCATTTTCGCCAATCCGTGCTTGCCTCCGCATGTTCAGGTCGGCTTACAGCGGACTGGCGGGAGAGTATCCAAAATGCTGAGAATGTGGACGTGATTGTTGAGAATATTAGGCGAAGGCGAGAGGCCGAAGCGAAGTCAGCAGCCGAGAAGGAAAAGCTACGTCAGACTTACAAAAACGTAGAGGAAAACGATGCGAGTAAACTGCCGAATAGTTGGAGATTTATCGTTCTGAAAAAGTTGTGCACATCATTTGACTACGGAACATCAGCCAAATCGCAGCAGTCTGGAAAAATACCGGTACTTCGCATGGGAAACATCCAAGATAGCAAGCTTGACTGGACTGATTTGGTTTATACATCAGACAAAAACGAGATTAAGAAATACTATTTGCAACCAAATACGGTGTTGTTCAACCGAACCAATAGCCCAGAACTTGTCGGCAAGACGGCCATCTACCGTGGCGAGCAGCCTGCAATCTTTGCCGGCTATCTCATCCGAGCTAACCCATGCCCAGAACTCGATCCGGAGTATCTGAACTTATGCCTAAATACAACATATGCCAAGGAATATTGTGCAAGTGTAAAGAGCGATGGCGTCAGCCAGTCGAATATTAATGCTCAGAAACTCGGAGCGTTCGAGATGCCCTTCTGCCCTCTTTCTGAACAACAAGAAATCGTCCGCCGAGTAGAAGCCCTATTTGCGTTTGCAGATCAAATCGCGGCTCGCTATGCCAAGGCCAAGGCACACGTGGACAAGGTATCGCAGTCAATCCTATCTAAGGCGTTTCGCGGTGAGCTTGTGCCGCAGGATTCGAATGATGAGCCTGCTATCAATCTTTTGGATCGGGTTAAGATAGAACGCACAGGGATCGCCAAAGTCAAGCCAAAAAAACGGACAGATAGTAGAAGAGGTTTTGCATGCAAATGAATTCATCAAATTTCTTGCTCTTTGTCTCATCATTAGTATCTGCAGGTATCGCGTCTTATATCACTTATACGCTAGCTCGCAGATCGACGAAATATGAATTCCTATTAAAGGAAAAGATTGACGCGCTGAAATCGATACAGCAACGACTGGTGTCGTTAAAAAAGTATTGTTACTCGGTCATAGCTGAATATGAAGGGAATGAATTCGCTCCAAGATATGAAAAAGATAATAAGGGTGCTTTAGTCCATAGAGATGAACTTTCATCATGCGCGGAAGACAATGCCATCTTTTTTTCTGAGGAGTTGACTAAGAAATTAAACGACTTAGATTCACAATTGTCCCTGTTGTGTAATTTTGAGCTATGGCGCGTTAGCTGCACTCTGGAAGAAAGAGCCGCGTATGAAAATATGAGCGGTTATGAAGGAACCATAAGAGCGGTGGACCGATGCCTCGCAGATGTTCAGAAAGAATTGAGTTTTTGAAATAAATAAGTTTTATTGCACCAGAAAGCTAATTATGATGCAACCCGTCGAGGGAATTAGTGATGCCTGTCGTTGATACATTAGGCCTGCCAATCTCATCTGGTGGGTCAATGAAAAGAACTGCGGAATGGTTCGAGCAATTATTGCAAAAACAGTCTGTCTCGATTCCCCAAGCATCTCCGCTTCAGCAAGATATTGACGACTTGAAATTTATAGGCGATGCATTTAATGGTAAGGTACAACTTCCAGTAAATACCGACCTGTCTGATTTTTTTAGACGAACTTTAGGTTTAGCATTCATTATTAAAGCAATTCATCGTTCATTACGATCCGAATCATCACAAGCGGTGCTCCCGGGGTTGGAATTGTTTCGCGGGCCTGATTTATCGCTGACGACTATAGCACCACAATCTAAGGAGAGAGATAAAACATGGGAATATATTGTGGCTTGCGTTGCCTCTGCTTTTAGTAGCACTGTAAAGCTCGACGAGCCCGATGTTCGGTGTTTTTATAGTAACACCGACCTGGGACTTGCGTGTAAGATATTTTATACTGCTGATCGTGATAGTCAGATAGACCGACTTGTTGTTGGCGCAAAACAGATTGAAAAATCTTCTGCAGATTTAGGGTGCATCTTAGTCAATGTAACAAATCTCATTGATCATTCAAAATATCTTCGGGCTAAGCCGGATGATCCAGAAGCTTTTTTGTCTTTCACTAACTGGGAGGTACCGCTAAAATTATTACAAGCTGATATTGTAAACATCGTCCAACTATTGCGCGGTAATAAATTGGTTGAGCGGCTAACGCAAGACTTGCGAACTGGTCAGGAACGGTGGAAATCACGCGGAATAATATTTATGGCACAAACGGCTTGCGCATTTGTGACAACACCAATGCTCTTAACGGTATGTGTATTTTATGGTTTTAGGAGAATAAAGGGTGTAGAAGCACTTTTTTTGACGGAGTTTAACAGCACAGCGCAAGCTACATTAAACGAAGTGATCATTTGATTGAAACAAATGGGGCGCATCCATGAACTGCACCCCGGAGTTGGTCATTCCGCCCTTTGCTTACTTGCGTCCGAGATCGCTGTGGATCAGGTCGTTGAGCGATGCGATGCCTTGATGCTTCAGGAAGTTGCCCAAGTGCATGTCGTCGCGAACACCGAGATCACGGTTGTACTGCTTCTCGACAGTACCTATGTGCGTATCGTCGCGCTTGTCACGAAGCAGCCCGTTTTGGTTGCGGCTCCGTTCTCCGCGCATGCCGGGTGCATCTTTTGCCATGAAAATCACCTCCTTTCCATGGTTGACAAAATACCATAAATACGTTATATTTGTCAACATAAGAAAAGCGCAGGTTCAAGGCCGATTTCGTAGCTACATATCTTATCAGTCTACAGTCAAAGGGGAAAAGTGAGTAGGTGGGATAAACAAACAATCTCCAAAGACTTTTCCACGTTGGTTCATGGGTTGGGTATAGATGAGCTTGATTTGCTCGATTACCTTAATTGGTGTCTGTTGGAGCATCTAGTTAGTATGTTTACCTCTGACAGAGAATGGATCAATAAACTTAGAGTATCTAATGATGGGATGGCGCAATTTAAGAAAGAAGTTGAAAAAAGGACAAGACTAAAATGGGACGTGGACAACACATTAAAGCTATTTAATCGTGTTGTTCAGGCGAGTGAAAAACATTATCGGCAAAAGATCACGTATGAGGAACTATTAAGACTCTTGATCAATACTCCGTTAAAGTGTGCTAATGAACACTGTGGTAAGGCACCGCCGGAAGTTGTCTTGCATATTGACCATATTTGCCCCGCCTCTAAAGGGGGCAATTCAAAATTCGAAAATCTTAGATTCCTTTGTTCTAAATGTAATTTGACAAAGTCTGCCAAAATTGAAAGGAGCGAGATATGGCTGAAATTAGAATCCCTGCAACCGTTCTAAGGCAGAAGGATAAAGAATTATATCTCTTCAAAATGAAATCCTCGCTTCTGAACAAAATTACTTACGTCACTCCTCGTTCCGAGGAAAATCCAGATGAACTACAAAGGGTTTACAGCGAGCCCCGCGCCAAGGAAATTGGGGCTTGGATAAAGGAAGAGAATTCCCTTCTCCCCAATGCCATAGTAGTGGATTTCAAAGATGACGTTGAGATAGAACCTACTGCTGATCCAAATATCGTAACCATTACAATCCCTAATCCTGATGAGTCTGAAAATCCGAAACTTGCCTATATATTAGATGGCCAACACCGGGTTAAGGGCTTCGACTATTCTGATGGCGTCGAGTTTGATCTTGCGGTTATTGCAGTCCATAATGTTAGCGATAGCGTTCGCGGAAAGATATTTATTGATATTAATTCTAAGCAAGTTAAGGTTGATGAGCGCCTATTGCTTGATCTCATGGCAGGAACCAAAAGCCTTGCACAGGACGACGATAGAGTGTATCAGGTTATTAAAGGGCTTGATGCAAACACTGACTCGCCATTACATGGAAAGATACAGTTCCTTCCCGAACAGAAAAATAAATGGGTGAAAAACACTAATTTATTCAAAAATCTGAAACCTCATATAAGTAACGGAGGGGTTTTATATAACAAAACTACTGCGCAGCAAATAGAAATTTTATCATCTTATTTTACAGCTTTTAAAACGGCCTTTCCAACTCAATGGGATGATTCCAAAAATTACGTACTAACGCGCAATCAAGGAATTGAATTGATGTGCGGCATCTTTAGAGAAGTTAAGCATCGGTGTGACCTTTATGAACGCCAGAGCTATACTAGGAACTCATTCGTTAATCAAGTTAAGGTTCTCTGTGATAAATCGCTGGAAATAACCTTAGAGGGCAATCAGAAAATCTCTATTCCCTTGGATTGGAACAATACTCAGTTTGGCAAGCTTTCAACGCGTCAATGGATGGCAGAGATTAGAAAGCTAATGGTTAATATATTAAATGATGGAATTTGAAATAAAATAGTGCGTATCACACAGATTGAAAGATTGATATGCAGATGATTCTAATTTTCTTGACGAAAATGGAGTATAGGGATGAAAAAACAAGATCCCAAGCAAATATTTGGTCAACGCTTAGCGCAGGCCCGTAAAATGCGAGGTATGTCACTCCGCGCACTGGCTGAAGCGACCGAGAGCAAGATTTCCTATAATGCGCTTCATCGTTATGAACTGGGGCAGATGATGCCGAGTGATGAGGTGCTGATCGCAGTCGCGGATGCCTTGGACCAATCTCTGGATTTCTTTTTCCGGCCCGCCACGGTGAAGCTTCAGGAAATCAAGTTTCGCAAGACCTCAGGTCTGGGCGCCAAGTCCGAGGACGCCATCCGGGAGCGGGCGCTCGACTTTTTTGAACGGTATCTCGAAATTGAGAATATTTTGGGTCTGTCTGCCGGGTTCAAGGATCCCCTCGGGCAGATGCAATTGGCTACGGAAGAAGACACCGAAACCGCTGCGGAAAAGATTCGAAAAGAGTGGAAGTTGGGCGAAGGCGCATTGCAGAGCGTTGTGGAAATTCTTGAGAGCAAAGGAGTCAAGGTTTTCGAGGTGGAGGCCCCCGAACGATTTAATGGCTTTTCGGGATGGACGGATGGGCATCCTGTTATCGTCCTTGCAAAATGGCTGAACAACGACTTACCGCGCAAGCGATTGACCGCCTTTCATGAGTTGGCGCATATTTTGTTCCGCAGCCGGGCTGACTTGAGCCACAAAGATATGGAGCACTACTGTTACCGGTTTGCCGGCGCAATGCTGAGCCCCCGAAAGGTATTCGAGACCGACTGGGGCGGTTTTCGCCATCGCATAAGCCTGGAGGAACTTATAGACTTAAAGCGACGTTATGGGTTATCGATTGCTGCGATCATGTACCGCGCGAACGATCTCGGTTTGGTAGATAAAGGGCTCTACGATCATTTTCAAATTATTCGTAAGAAACGAGGCTGGCACCAACCGGGCCATGAGCCGGGAGATTATGCAGGCAATGAAATATCGACCCGGTTCGAGCAGTTGGTTCTGCGGGCGGCGTCCGAAGAGATTATCACCAGGAGCAAGGGGGCTGCTCTGTTGAATGAGCCGGTGATGTCATTCAGCCGGAAGCTGGGCGATTTTGCATGAAGATCGTCGTGCACGACGCATCGGTGCTTATCGACCTTGCCGCGTGCGAGTTTCTCGGGCCGTGGTTCGGACTCGGCCTTGAGACGAGGACTACATCGCTTGTCTGGCGGGAAGTGAACCGGAAGAACCAAAAGGCGCGCCTGCAAAGATTTGTGGATGAAGGCAGCCTCGGAATCGAGCCTGTCAATGCAGAAGCAATGGCGGAAGTGGTAAGGCTTCATTTAGAAGTGCCGTCCAAAATTACGTTAGAAGACGCATCGACGTTGTATGTTGCGGTTAGGCG
>DATEDD010000248.1:0-2383 GCA_035286565.1 Anaerolineales bacterium | reverse complement strand
CATGAAACTAATCCCTGCAAGTAATTGGAGATTGACTCTGAAAATGATTCAACGTATTTGGACTTTGACTCTCTTTGCGATTCTTTTGCAAAGTTGTGGATTATTCGCTTCTGTTCCCCCGCCGAGCATTGCTGCTCCCATCATAGAGACTCTCGCCCCAAGCAATACCCCAGCGCCTCCCCCTACAACCGCGGTACATACTGAGACTCCCTTTCCGACCGCTGGCGCGACGCCTACGCCCTTACCCAGCGTTGAACGTGTTTTGATCGTCAGTTTTGACGGTTTGCGCCCCGATGCAATTGCCGAGGCGAACATGGTTAACGTGCTGAGTTTGATGCAAAACGGCGCATTCACATTGAGCGCACAGACCATCATGCCGAGCCTGACCTTGCCCGCGCATGCCTCGATGCTGGTGGGCACCTGTCCTGCCAAGCATGTCGTCCGCTGGAATGAATATGTGCCGCAAAATGGATTTGCACTGGGCACCGATATTTTTGATCTAGCGCAGGCGGCAGGCATGCGAACGGTCATGGTGGTTGGCAAGGAAAAACTTCGTCAGGTCACCGAACCAGCCAGCACGGATTATTTTGAATTTGTGGATAAGACGGATAAGATCGAAGATTCAAGCACAGTCTTAAGACTTGCCCTTAAGCAGATAAATGAAGGCTTCGGCTTGATGTTCGTACACTTTGCCGAAGGCGATCTTGAGGGACATGCGAATGGCTGGATGTCGCGCGCGCAATTGGGTGTTTATGAACGCGAGGACAAAGGGTTGGGTCTGCTCATCCAAGCCTTGAAGGATAAGGGCATGTACGAAAGCACCCTGATCATCGTCACTTCCGATCACGGCGGGCATGAGACCACGCACGGCACAGACCTGCCTGAAGATATGACCATCCCATGGATCATCAGCGGCCCGCGCATTGCCCCGGGTGAACTATCCACGCAGGTTTACACCATGGACACGGCCGCCACCGCCGCCTTTGCGCTCGGCCTGCCGCTTCAGCCCGAATGGGACGGCGCGCCGGTCTTTGAAGCCTTCGGGATGCCTGTGGATCCGTTTGGGAATTCAGGCTGTTGAAAAAGACTTCTTCGGAAAATCTCAAGTGGGTCAGGCTTGCAACCTGACGGTTTTTGAAGACACAAGCTCCTGCAGGCTGCAAACCCTCCCTACGAATACTTATACAAGGGATAAAGAAATATTTTTTGGAGAAAGAATGAACGATCAATCACGTCGAATGTACGGATTTTTCCTGGGCATTGCTTTTGGTTTACCCTATGCGCTAATTTCACAATATATCAATGTATGGATGCTGCCCGGCATCCCTCTTTTTGAGCTGCCCATCGGACGGGTTGCCTCTGTGATTCTTACTGCCCTTGCCATGGGCATGACTGGGTTGATCGTGGGATGGAGTGAAGAATCTTTTTGGGGATTGATGGGAAGTTCCTTGTTTTTGGTGTTGGCAAGTTCCATGCAGGCCTATCTAAATTCAGGTTCATCCCAGACAGTTACATTTTTCTTTCTCTCCCTGTTCACCTTTTTACCTCGTTTGATCATCTATCTGCCTCTGGCTTTCACTTTCCGCTGGATGTTGGGAGTTCTGGAGGGAAATGCGCGAGACAGTGGATTGGTGCGGCTCTTGAAAGTGAGCGTGGTAATCCTCGTGCTTGCCATCCTTGGGGGCAGATTCTCGATGCTTGTCCCTGAGGCACAGGAGGCTTTGCAGGATATGAATACCCTTGTGCTGGAAGGCATGTCTGCGGCAGAAAACAAGGATGATCTGCCATCGGCACTCATCCCAGTAGACGGCTTCCCGACTTATGCAACAGGCTCCTATACACTTGAATGGAGCAGTGACGTGGACGGGCTGCCCGTCACAAGATCCGTGGCAGGCTATGGCATTACTGAATCACTCATCCTCATCCGTTTTGAAAGCGGTTACCAGTTTGGGTGCGCTTTCACGCCTCCCAGCCATGTGCCGAAGTGCATCAATATCACCCGTGTGCGATAAATCACCTGGATTATTGAGGTAAAGACTTCCGATGTCTGCATTCCCTCGCGGGGTATAATTCAAAAAAGGAAAATCGCCATGTCAAAACCGATTACGCAGAACACTTTATTCTACGGGGACAACCTGCCCATTTTGCGCGAATATTTCCCCGATGAGTGCATTGACTTGATCTATCTTGACCCGCCCTTCAATTCCAGCCGTTCGTATAATGTGCTGTTCAAGGATGAAGTTGGCGAGGAAGCCGAAGCGCAGATCACCGCGTTTGAAGATACCTGGCATTGGAACGCGGCAACCGAAAGAACGTATCACGAGATGATTCAAAACGCGCCCGCGAATGTGGCGCGGATGATCGGCGCGCTGCGCGAGTTTGT
>DATEDD010000247.1:0-6522 GCA_035286565.1 Anaerolineales bacterium | reverse complement strand
CACCAGAATCAATTATTGGGGCCAGCAAGGGCGACAGAATGAACCGATACCGCTCAACAGACCCTAACTCAAGCGGATGGATAGGTTTGCGTTGCCCATAGGAAGCCAACGGAATATATCCAGGCAACTCACGGATATCGTGCTCGGCATCAGTATGAGCGAACACAATATATCCAGCCTCGATTGCAGTGGTGTTAAAATCCTGACTTGGGGATAGCACACGAGTAACCATCTCGGCATAATTGCCGCTTAAACCGCGGCTTACATTACGCAGGATGTTTAAGCTGATGACCTCGTCAACTGTCCCGCGAGTAGTGCCGCCAGCATAATACTTGTTGGTTGCCCCTTTGAGCGTGCCGTAGCGAATCATCTCACGGACTACCGCCATGCGCTCGCCGCACTGGATTTTCATTTCGTCAGGTATCTTGTCTTCATACAGATCAGCAGTCTTGTCTGTATACATATACATACACGAGTACTGATTAAGCTGTACGCTGATATCCTGCGGGGTGATGGTATCCGCTTCCGGGGTTACACCCTCTTGCTGAAGATGTGCGGTTGCATCAACACTGATCGTATTGATCGTGGTTGAGTTTGTGGTTGAACCACCCTTAGGCAGCCAACGCCGGAAACTAACCGTATCCGACTGATTCTTGTCGATATTATGCTGCTTGCCGGTAATGCCCAGAACTTCTTTGGCTACAGCGTGCTTTAGTACCGCACCTTTGATCTTACCAATGCGCGGGGTTACTGTATTATAATTTTGTGTTGCCATGTGTCTACTCCGTTAAATGGAAAATAAAACGCGCAAAAGCGCATCCTTTTAACGAAGGACAATGGTCGTTCGTGCTACTGATTCGGGGCCGGAACCGGCGCCGCGAGATTACGGCTTACGCCGCATTAAAACCTTCAACAAAGTCATCGTGCTCAGATTTTGTAACTGGTGCGCTTCTACCGCCTTTTCTGGTGGGGGTGAGAGCCGCTTCCAATCTACGCTTCTCAGCAATCTTTTTCGTTTCTACTTCTGATTTCTTCTGCCCGGAACCATCATCGGAGCTTTCAGATTCAGACTTCTCTACCACAATATCGGCATATTTATCCAAAAGATCAATCGCATCAAGAGGATTTGTACTTTGAGCCAGGTTTTTAGTATCATCATCCTGTGATGCAAACCACTCAGCAAACTCGCTTGTTTGCACAGTGTCCTTCCATTTTCGGTGCCGGGTTTCAACCAACATGTCCTTGAATGACTCAATTTCAGTCTGTACTGTCTTGAAATCCTCGGACTTCACTTCGCTGGTTTTCCCGGACATTTCAGTCTTGAGATTCCCAATCTGCTCGGTTAACGCCTCAGCATATTCTGGGAACTCCTCTTTTAGCGCCTCAAACTTGGTATTGCTTTGCACGGCTTCCTTGACCTGCGCATGGGTGGGCGATGATCCTCCCTGAGCGGTGGCCACCGTCTTGGCTGAGGCCATAATGGATTGAAGCTGTGAATTAAGTCCACCAAACTTGCCGTTTATGTTCCTGATCTGCTTATCAATATCTTCCTTGAATGTCTTCAATTGGCCGGTTATAAGTCCGCTTAAATCATCAGGTTTCCCAACCTTCTCATCTGGCTTTTCAGCAGGCTTTTCTTCTTTCTCAACTACCTTCTCTTCTTCTGCGAACGTAACAGATTCAACACCTTCAAAACCGGCTTTGAAATCGGCTTCATTCTCTTCATCGGTCGGCGGCTCTTTATCCAGGAGGGTTTCAAGAGTGAGCGGATCGATTGCTTCCGTTTTTTCGGTCATTCTTTATCTCCACTGTTTGAGTTCATTGCTTCTTTAAGGTTTTTCAACTGATCCCTCGCGCATTTCAGGGCAGCCTTTAATCGCTTGTCGTCATTGCGAATAGCCTCGGCTTCAACCAGGGTACGCATATCACCCTCAGCTTTCCACTTTTCTTCGCCTTCAGGCACCACAGCTTTTGCCATATATTCTCCTTGTTAATAAACAGGTCTGTCATCCAACTGGCCGTCAACCAGTGAAAGAACGATTTTATCCACCTTGCCATTTTGCAAAATACCCCTTAAAGCGTGTATTTCTCCGCGCGTGAACTCGGTAGCGGTTTGTGATCGGCCTGAGGCTTCATTTACAACTTGAAGCCTGGCTATCTCATCTTCACAATGCCCGGTGATCTTTATCCATGCCTGACTTTTCAGGTCAACATCGTTCAATATCAATTTAATAACTCCGCACGATACCAGCATGTACCGTCTTTTTTAACCATCATGTTTGCAACCATCTCGGCTAGAGTATCGGGATGCTGTACCCACGCCGGAACCTGATTGGGCATTAGCGGCGCCCACGTCTCATCACTGCCGTCAGGCGACCAAAATATAACCATCCTTGCCATTTTCCTGCCCTTAAGAGATAAAGGCTGAAGGTCTTTAGATATGATTCTGGTCATTTATAACCCCTTATTGTTGAAACGATTTTCCGCTCTCGGCCCTGCCCCTTGGCTCAACGGGCGGGGTAAGCGCCTGAGTTCCGCTCAATTTGATTTGTGTTGCGAGCTTTTCCCGATTTTCAGTTAACCTGGCGCGGAGTTTATCAAGCTCAATCGATCGCACCCCGCTCTGTTCCTGCTGGTCGAGATAGATATCAATCTCTTTCATCGCCCCCTCAAACGCCCTCTGCTTGTCGTTCTCAATTTGACCATACTGTAATTCAAACGCCTTGATACGTTCCTTGGTCTCATTGTTAAGCTGGGCTACTGCCAGACTTTGGTCTTGCGGCCTCTGGCTCAACTGCTCGACTAATTGTCTCCACTTCTCATCGTCATACTCAAACCTCTTGGGATCAAGCCTTTGGGATTTTAAGAACTCCGATGCCCATTTTTTGGGGTCTAGTCCAAATATCGGATTTGCCACAATAGCCGACATTTGCAATATCTGTTGATTCTGGATATCCCGCTCAACCAATGCGCTCGACCCACGCGCATCAACCATGAAATCACCCTTTTCCTCATCCTCACCATACTGCAATAGATAATTGTAATACCGGCGCACATGCGGCTCAGTGATCAGGTCGTCGAATAATCGCGCAATACGCCGCAAAACAGTTGATGCATTGTTATTCAATATCTGCATCCCGCCTACAGTATCAGGCGCTTTCCCTTGCTGGCCCTGCATCAAAAGTGGAAGCCCGGTAACATCTTCGGCAAGTTTTAATCCCAGATAAATGATATTCTGCAGCCGCTCTTGTTCCATTGGTGGTACGATAAATGTGAATGCATCCTTGGTAGTCTTGCCGTCCATGTTGGCGCCTTCTTTTGTAACCCACCCCTTCCTGGGCGCCAGCTCCCAGACTCCATTGACAGGCACAACCAGACTTCTATCCACAACCCACATCGGGCCGCCTGAAAGGCCGGCATTGTCCATCATGTTCCGCGCTGCCCCAACAACCATCCGCTGACTAGGACGAATCTGCCGCGCAACACCAATCCCCCATGGACTGTTTGCCCGGCGTTGCCACACCATGAAATCATAGGGAAACTCGCCCGTATCCAGCGGGTTTAATGTCGAACGGATAATTGTGTTGTTGACAATGGTAACTTGCGCAAAAACAAGGTCTTCGTCAACCTGCCCCCCAGCAGCCTCAATCACTTCCTTGGTCATCTGGCCGTGGAAATACCAGATTTCAAATAGATTTTTATTCTCGCTCTCAGACGTACCTAACTGCGCCCTATTATCGTCGTATTCGGCAACGGCCTTTTTGGGGCCTTCCTGTAATACCGAATCGATCTGTTCGTCAATATACCCTGGGGTTCCTTTGAGTTCGGACAGTTCTTTTCGTGTGATATCCGCGCGTTCCCAGAAAAACGAACCATTGTGGATGTTCTCGCCACATTGGGGATCAGGAAAACAATTCCACGGGTCTAGCCTTTCAGATGCCGGAACAATATCCACTTTCTGCTCTAACTTGCCGTTTATAAAGGCAAAAACAGTGGTCTTTTTGGGGAATGGCCCCTTTATGACCCCTGTCCCCAGACGGGTACAATCCTCTAAAATCTGACGATTATGCGCGTGATACTGACACTGTACATGCCAGTCATCAATGCGCCTTTCAGCCTTTGATGATTTTTCCTTTGCAGATTCGATATCTTTTGTTATCTCATCAACAATCTCTTGACGAGTCGTTTCCTGAGCAGCAGGATCGGGAATCTGGCCCTCAATCTGCCTTTGGATATCCACCGGGAATTTACCCTTGGAAATACTGACAAGTGTTGGTACCGGGGTTGGCCTTAATGCCCAGCCCCTATCATCTGTCGGCAATAGGATATCCCCTACACGAGCAGCCGCAGCCTCACAGTAAGGTCTTGTTATGTTAGGAAATATTGTACTTGATGTTGAATTGGGATCACGTAATGAAATCTGTCCAGGCGGTTTACTGCGAAATGACTTGGACTCCCCTCGGTTGGCGTCATCTATACCCTCGAAATATTCCTCGTCCTCAGTCCATTCTTGCTCGATCCCGCTGGCCTCGCGCCCACGGATAGCCTCGGAACGGCTTTTTGACAGGATTAATCCCAAAGCTTCTAACTTTTCCAGTGACGGCTCTTGTCCGTCACCTGATACTTCTCTTGTTTCCTCCACCTATCAGTCCTGATAAAGATTTAATTCTACTGTAAAAACCTCGCTTGCCACCGGAGTGTACGCATTGCGCACCACCAGTTGCCCATACAAGTACGGAGCGCTGGCACTTCCAGCCAATCTGAATGGCAACCCGATATTTCTTACCTCACATACCACATTACCGGTATCAGCCGCAGGATTGCCAATCTTCCACGAAGCTACCGGAAAATCTACTATG
The DNA here is from genome assembly GCA_035286565.1 of Anaerolineales bacterium. Classification (GTDB taxonomy): domain Bacteria; phylum Chloroflexota; class Anaerolineae; order Anaerolineales; family Villigracilaceae; genus Villigracilis. The sequence continues at coordinate 1,663 of DATEDD010000247.1, read as the reverse complement.
CCCACCAGGGTAAGCATTTCGGCGTCAGTTGGAGCGAATGCCGCATTATCAGCAACCTCAGCAATGTCTGTGTGGAATAACCACAACTCCAGGTCAGGCAGCGTGGACTTGTTCGCAGAACTGAAACACCGGGCCGCATCAAGAGTACCGGTATATACCCCCACATTTGCTATACCAGTAAAGGTAAAATGGTCATTGGTCGTTATCTCAGATATTACATCGCCGGCGGCATAGGCCGTTGTGTTAGACGGGCGAACTATTGAGTCAGAACATCTGACCGTTAAAAATCGTACTTGGGAAATGGTTTTTGTGGACATTAGTACCCTGCTCCTCTGTCATTCATTGAAAATTCTCGGAAATTGATTACTTCGTTTTTCTTGCTGCGCGGGGATACCGCAAACGCCATCATCACGCAATCAGCCCCTGCCGGACTGCTCAGGAAAATTGGCTTGCCATCCTTTTTCAGTTTCTTCATGTCCGGCTTGCTCATGATCTGAATCCGGCTCGGATTGTCTTTTCTCGGTATGCTGCATATCTCGGAACGGAGAATATCTATCTCTTTGATTTTTGACGAAAATGATATAAGTTCGTCAGGATTTCGATACTTCTTTTTTACCACGGCTTCATATGTCTTAAAGCACCGATCCCGCAGATTCCAATAAAACTGCGCACGCTTGTTCATAAAGGTATCTTTATTCGTCCTGGGCTTATCATGTTCTTCCCCGTCCATCGGCTCGTAATAAGCAGATGGATTAGCGACTGTTTCAGCACCATTGAACATGGTCAGCCCTATTTTCTTCCCCAGCACAGCCTGGTCTATCTGCCGGCGAAGCCCAGCGCCAATCCCTGACCCGTCCCATACAAACTCATCAACCTTGGCCTCGGTTGCGTATTCCGTCGCCCAATCAGTCGCGTCGGCCACGTCCCCGTCGCGCTTGTACAATAGGTCTTTGATTATTACCCCATGTCGATAGCACAACCCCTTGTCGTCAGCCTCCGCACCCCCGTCTGCGGGATCGAATGAAATAACCTCAATCCCTGATGACTGGAACCCTAGTTTAATGTGGGCGTCCACACACGCATCGAACCAGTCGGGCATGATAATGGCGTTATCAACAGTATCTGAGTATTCTCCCCCCCAGATATGCCGGTATTTGGCCGGAGAGTAAACCATCTTGTCCCGGAGCCTTTGTTGCTTCAGAACAGCAGGAAACCATGGATTATCCCAATAGTTGATCTCGATAATGATTACATTATCGTCCTCGTAATACCCGGCAGCCTTTAATGCCTTTTCATACGGTTTGAGAAAATTTACTGAAAACGGATCGGTACTGATCTGCCTGTTGGCGGACATCCATATCTCCGACCCCGCCTCGCGGATGGTTGGTAATACATTTTCAATTGTGTCCTGAGAAAGCGTTTGCGCTTCTTCAACCCACATACGGTTGACACCGTGCATCGACTTGATACTACTGATATTTCTCGATAGCCCACGATAGAAAATATCTCCGCCAGAATTGCTCGTTATCTGGTTGGCTGAAGCATGTAACGTATGAGTCCTGATATCCTCGCCTTGAAGGTCGTAAATCCGCTGCTTTAACAGCGAGTGTACTGAGTCGTCAATAGAATTTTGATATTCACGCGCACAACATAACCGCTCACC
>DATEDD010000246.1:0-2466 GCA_035286565.1 Anaerolineales bacterium | reverse complement strand
AGGGGTGGAGAGCGTCAAAAGAATCTCACAGCCCTTCAAACTAGGCTCACGTCAGGTGCATCCTGAAAATTCCGTTTTTCCGATTGATGGAATACAAGTCGGCGGGGATGACATCGTTATCATGGCTGGCCCATGTTCCGTCGAATCCCGCTCCCAGATTCTTGAAACCGCCCACGCTGTCCGCGAAGCAGGCGCGAATATATTACGCGGCGGGGTCTTCAAACCGCGCACCTCACCCTATGCCTTTCAAGGCCTCGGCGAAAAAGGCCTCGAATATCTTGCGGAAGCGCGCGAACAAACAGGCATGCCCATCGTTGTTGAGATCATGTCACAGACACAACTCGGTCTCATGTTGAAATATGTGGATGTTTTTCAGGTCGGCGCGCGCAATATGCAAAACTTTAACCTTCTGCGCGCCATCGGTGAAACGCGTAAAAGTGTTTTGCTTAAACGAGGTCTAAGCGCCACTCTCGAAGAATTGCTCATGTCTGCTGAATATATTCTCGCGGGCGGCAACAAACAGGTCATGTTATGTGAGCGCGGCATCCGCACCTTTGAAACCGCCACCCGCTATACAACCGACATCAATGCAATTCCTGTGCTCAAAAAACTCACGCATCTTCCCGTTTTTCTTGATCCATCTCATGCAACCGGTCATGCCGATTATGTCGCCGCTATTGCGCGTGCCGCAATTGCCGCAGGTGCCGATGGTCTAATTGTTGAAGTCCATCCTGAGCCTGCCAAGGCTGTTTCCGATGGCAAGCAATCCCTCAAGCCTGAAAAATTTGCCGAGATGGTTAAGCAGGTCAAAGCCATTGCTGAAATCATCGGCCGCCGTGTTGCGCCCATCCAGAAACCCGTCGCAACGGGATGGTAGCAAGCGGATTGCTTCGCCTCACGCGACGCCTCAACCTGCTTTTTCCAAAATGAATATTTCCCACCCTTCAGCCGCTCTCGATAATTCCCGACATCTGGAAATGATTCCCATTCATCATCGGCTTCACGCCACTGTCCGCGTACCTGGTTCCAAGTCATTGACCAACCGCGCCTTGCTGATCGCGTCACTCGCAAATGGCACCACGCGCTTAACCAGCGCGCTCTTTTCCGACGACTCCCTTTACTTTGCCAGGGCATTGCAAACTCTGGGCTTTGATGTCCACCTCGATGAAGCCAATCACGAAATGACCGTCACGGGTTTAGGCGGGAAAATTCCTGCAAATAAAGCCGAGCTCTTTATAGGTAATTCGGGCACAACTGCGCGTTTCCTATCCGCGTTTCTCACACTTGGCAATGGTGAATATATTTTGGATGGTGATGTGCGCATGAGAGAACGTCCCATTGGCGATTTGGTATCTGCTCTTCGACCTTTGGGCGCAAAACTCGGACCTGCACACACTGATGACTGGTCACTGATTACTGATTACTCCCGTCTTTGTCCTCCCATTAAAATCATCGCAAATGGTTTACCAGGCGGCAGGACAACAATCGCAGGTGACATCTCCAGTCAATTCCTGTCCGCTCTGCTGATGGTTGCCCCGTATGCTCAAAATCCAATTGAAATCGCTCTTTCAACCGACCTCAACTCCAAACCTTATGTGGATATGACCCTCGCCATCATGCAAGACTTCGGTGTTCAAATTCAACGAAACAAATATCAATCTTTCAGGATCCCAATAACCAATTACCAATCACCAATTAATTATTCCATCGAATCCGATGCCTCTGCCGCCTCCTACTTCTTCGCCGCTCCTGCCATTTGCGGTGGGACTGTCCGAGTGGAAAACATCTCGCGCAAATCTGTGCAGGGCGATATCGCATTTCTTGATGTTCTGAAACAAACGGGGTGTCAGGTTACAGAAGGGGAGAACTTTATCGAAGTTACTGGAACAGAAGCACTGGCTGGTGTCGATGTGGATATGCGCGACATCCCCGACACTGCCCAAACTCTTGCCGCGATTGCGCCTTTTGCTTCTTCACCCACAAGAATTAGCGGCATCGCCTCCGCCCGTGTCAAAGAGACCGACCGAATCCACGCGACATGCACCGAACTTGCGCGCCTCGGCGTCCGCGTGCATGAACATGAAGATGGTATGACCATTCATCCTTGCCAAAACTTCACCCCCTCAACCGTCAAAACCTACAACGACCACCGCATGGCAATGGCTTTTTCTTTAATTGGCTTGCGCGTTGCTGGTATAACAATAGAAAATCCCTCCTGCGTCTCTAAAACCTTTCCAAATTTTTTCGAAATGCTGGAAACTTTGCGATGATACATCTCGGCTTGATCGGGTATCCCCTCGAACATTCCCTCTCGCCCAAACTCCACACTGCCGCGTTGAAAGCATGTGGATTGCAAGGTGACTATTCACTGTTTCCCATTCACCCCGATGACAAACAAGGCTTGAAAGATATACTCAACCGTGTTCGCGCGGGCGAGATGCAGGGACTCAACGTCACTATTCCGCA
>DATEDD010000245.1:0-3367 GCA_035286565.1 Anaerolineales bacterium | reverse complement strand
CCTGGAGCAATGCCAATGCCGCCGACCTGCGCGGCCAAGGCATCGGAGAGATAATCGCCGTTGAGATTCAAGGTGGCGATCACATCGTAATCACGCGGACGGATGAGTGTGAATTGCAGGCTCACATCAGCGATGGAGTCCTTGATCAACAGCATGGACTTCCACTTGCCATTGCCGTGTGTGAACCATAATTTCAAGGCTTCTTCCACTTCGCCTTTGATGTCATTTTGTTGGGCGGGACTCATCATGTCGAAGCCAGGATCAATCATCTTGGCATTCTCTTCCACGCTCAGGTCAGGCCTGTATTCTTTATTTCCCAAAATCCACGTCTCGCGCTCGGTGACGATCTCATTGCGGAATTCGCGTTTGGCAAGCGCATAGCCCCAATCCTTGAATGCGCCTTCGGTGAACTTCATGATGTTGCCTTTGTGCACAAAGTTCACGCTCTTGCGGTTGTTATCCAACGACCATTGAATTGCGGCACGCACGAGTCGCTCGGTGCCTTCAACTGATACGGGTTTAACGCCAATTGCCGCTGTATCAGGGAAGCGCATCTTGGCATATTCCTTCGGGAAGTTTTCCTTGAACAACTGCATAAACTTTGTGTTGTCTTCCGTGCCATACTGGAACTCGATACCTGTGTAAATATCTTCAGTGTTCTCGCGGAAGATGATCATGTCCACATATTCAGGATGCTTCACAGGGGAAGGCACGCCTTTGTAATAGCGCACAGGACGCTGGCAGACATATAAGTCCAGCAATTTGCGGAGCGCAACATTCAAAGAACGAATGCCGCCGCCAATGGGAGTGGTCAACGGGCCTTTGATGCCCACCAGAAATTCCCTGAATGCATCAACTGTTTCATCGGGCAGCCAGCTCTGGAACATTTTGAACGGCTTCTCGCCTGCGTAAACTTCCATCCAATGTATTTTGCGCACGCCACCGTACGCCTTCTCCACCGCCGCATCGAACACGCGCACCGATGCGCGCCAGATATCGCGTCCTGTACCGTCACCTTCAACAAACGGGATAATCGGATTATTGGGAACATTCAATTTCCCGTTTTCAATTGAAATCTTCACCCCACCTGCGGGGACCGTAACATTTGTGTAAGCCATTTAACTTTCTCCTTTGAATTATATTGTTGAATTATAACAGCGGACTTTTCCCGCCTTCAGTGACGATTGTCACTGCGTTCTGCTTCTCGCTTCCTTCAACGCCCCCGCCTGCTCCCGTTAAATTGATATTCGCTGCACCTTGACACTCTTAAAAATCGGCGTAAAATTCGTCCCAATATGCCCAAAATGGATCGAAACAAAGGCCCGTTGCACCATCACTTCTGTGGAACTTCTGTGTTCTTATTGGTATCGTAGAGAGTCGTTTTTTTAGCGGCTCTCTTTTTTTATCAATTCATCGAGAGGAGAATGTTATGGCAACAAAGAGCAAGCCCAAAAAAGCCGCGCCCGCAAAGGCCAAGGCGAAGAGTCAGCCCGTGGTTCAGAAGCAGGTTGAGGTGCGCACGATGCGGGAAGCGCCTCAAAGTCAGGTGATGGGGTATCTCCCAAATGATACTCCTCCCACCGGTCAATTGATTTTACTGGGGTTTCAACATGTCCTGACCATGTTCCCAGCCACAGTGTTGGTAGCCGCGATCTGTGGTTTCCATGTTGGCACCGTATTGACAGTCTCCGGGTTAGGCACGATTGTGGCCCTGTTGCTTTCCAAATGGCAAATAGGGAAATTTATTCCCCTGTTTTATGGCTCCAGTTTCAGCTATATCGCAGCTTATCTTGCCATTGCCCAGCAGATGACGGGAAGCCTTCCCCAGTTCGGAGTGCCACTGCCTGATGAGGTCATTAGCACCATTCAGGCGGGTATCGTTGTTACAGGTTTACTTAATATCGTCATCGGCTTTATCATCCGCTCCGTTGGGAAGGATAAGATCGACATGGTCTTGCCTCCCATTGTTACCGGATCTGTAGCCGCGATCATCGGTTTTGGACTGGCCTTCGCCGCTCTCGGACAGATGGCCAGCGCCAATTTCCTTGTGGCGCTGATCACATTGTTGCTGACCGTGTTGTTCTCTGTCTATCTGCAAAATCGCGGTTTCATCGGGATGATCCCTGTATTACTGGGCGCAGTTGCCGGCTATATTATTTCTGCGTTTGTTGATCCCGGTTCAGTCAGTTTTGCCTCGGTTGCCTCACAGGCCTGGTTCGCTGTTCCGCATTTCACCTTCCCTGCCTTCAGCGGAGCAATGGTCGCCACGGCTATTTTCAGCGTTTCCATCATGGCCATCGCCACCATTCCCGAATCCACCGCCCACCTGTATCAGATCAGTTTGTATGTTGACCGCCTGGCTGAAGATACTGGCCGCGAAAAATATGAGCTTGATAAAAACATCGGATTCAATCTTGTGTTGGACGGTATAGATGATACCCTGAAAGGTTTGCTTGGAGCCACAGCCGGGACAAACTACGGAGAGAATAACTCGCTCATGGCAATCACTCGCAACTATTCCGGTCCCGCTCTTATCTCAGCGGGTGTCATCGCAATCCTGCTTGGTTTCGTTGGCAAACTGGCCGGGCTGGTGCAATCCGTTCCGCTGGCTGTCAGCGGCGGACTGGCGATCTACCTCTTTGGTGTGATCGGTATGCAGGGCATTGCACTGATGCAGGAACACAAGGTGAGCATGTTCGACCCGCGCAATCTGGCAATCGGCGCGATCATTATGATCGTTGGGATTGGCGGTAACATCGGTTTTCCGGGTGGCTTTATTCCCGTAACCATACCGGGCATGTTCCCGAGCGGTTTACCCGCAATTGCCACTGCCGCAGTTTTGGGAATTCTGCTCAATGCCGTCTTCCTGATCTTCAAGCCCCAGAAGTAATATTAGGCGGTCCTTTAAAGTAAAACAGAGATTGTAATTAATTGCAATCTCTGTTTTTTCGTCTCTTTCCTGTCCTTTAATTTATTTCCATTAGCAAACTGCCTTTTCCTTTGAGAGGAGAGTCCGCTGTAAATATAGAAGTTATTTTTCTCTCAACGCTCCGTTGACGTATTTGTGCAGTACACTAGCAATTAATGTTTGATAAGGAATGCCATCACGAATGGCTCGTTTTTGCAGATCAATCAAATCTTTTGAAGCAATGCGAATATTCACGCGCTTATCCTTGTTAAATGTGGCGCGCGCATAAACGCGATATTGTTCTTTCTGTTCTTTGATTTTCCTGGCAGACTTCCACTCATCTGCTTCGTAAGATGCAAGGAGCTCGAGTTCATCTTTTTGGAGTTTCAAGCTGTTCATTTTGTGTTTCCTTTCAAATATTTTTTCGTTGCTTGACGACTGGGAATAATTGTCTTCAAG
>DATEDD010000244.1:0-5889 GCA_035286565.1 Anaerolineales bacterium | reverse complement strand
GTATCCACATGCGCAGTGAGTGCAACAGGGGGCAAGTCACTTTTGACTTCCCACTTTGCCACAAGTGCCCCTTTCCGTGTACGTGAAAGTTGGAGCTGACTATATTTGGATAATTCCTTTTCAACAAATTCAACCGCAGGCTCCGCAAAACCGGTCGGCGAAGGGATGTTGAGCAGGTCAACAAGAAAGTTTGTGAAATATATTTCGTCAATTTTGGGAAGGGACATGGTTAATCCTTATCTTTATTTCAAAATTCTTATTTCAAATGGTGGTCGAGTAGTTCCGAGCAATAGCCATACACCGCAACAAACACTACAATCTCTAACCTCTAATTACTATTTACCAATTACTAATTTACTACTTACCATTTACCCCATCTTCTCCGCCGCAAGTTTCACCGCATCCACAATATGCTGATAACCTGTACAACGACATAGGTTGCCGGAAAGCGCGTGGCGGATTTCATCTTCGGTTGGGTTTGGATTTTTCTGCAAGAATGGAATCATAGACATTAAGATTCCTGGTGTGCAATAACCGCATTGCAAACCATGCGCTTCCCAAAAGGACTGTTGCAATGGATGTAGATTATCTTTGTCTTTTGCCAATCCCTCGACAGTTATGAGGGCATGTCCATCTGCCTGAACAGCAAACATCAAGCACGAACGCACAGACTCGCCGTCGAACAAAATTGTACAGGCTCCGCAGACTCCATGTTCGCAACCGACATGTGTTCCCGTCAGCCCAAGTTCGTGCCGCAGAAAATCACTGAGTAGTAATCGCGCTTCCACTTCGCGCTTGTATTTCTTTTCGTTGACGGTGACAGTAACAGGAAATATTTGGGTCATTATAGGTTTTCCTCCGCGCGTTGCATGGCTTGCTTCAACGCTTTTTTCGTCAACAAATTTGCCAGATGACGCTGAAAATCAGGTGAAGTGTGAACATTTCCAAAGGGATTAATTTCTTTCCCGCTGGCCATTGCCGACGCAGATTCGATCAACTTATCATTTATCTTTTCGCCCTCCAAAAGTTTCGCAGCTTCTTTTGCATCCACAGGGCCGTCACCCGCATTCAAGTAAACCAGCTTTGCTTTTTTGCATTTTCCATTCTTTTCCAAAGTCACGAGCGCGGCGACACCCATCAAAGCATAGTCGCCTGCACGCGGCGCAACCTCCATGAACGACCAGCCCGTGCGCGCGGGCATAAATGGCAATTCAATCTCAACCAAAATTTCATCAGGCGCGAGCGCGGTCGTGAACATGCCGGCAAAAAAATCCTGCGCATCCATCCAGCGTTCACCCGAAACATTTCTTGCTTTCAACCGCGCGCTCAACGCCAGCATCAGCACCGGCAACTCCGCCGCCGGATCTGCATGGACGATGCTTCCGCCAATCGTGCCGCGGTTTCGGATCTGCGGATGGGCAATATGCGGCATGGCTTCTGTCAAAAGTGGAGTGCGTTTTGCAATTGAAGAGTCAAATTCCAAATGTCTTTCGCGCGCCATTGAACCAACCCGAATCACATCCCCTTCTGCGCGGATATAACTCAACTCCGCCACACGATTCAAATCAATCACCACGCTCGGCTGAATCACGCGAAAATTCATCGCAGACACAAGGCTTTGTCCGCCCGCCAGGATTTTGGCTTCATCTGCATGTTGACTCATTAAGTCCAATGCTTGTTCGATTGAATCGGGAACATGATATTCAAAGGGAGCAGGTTTCATGGAAAAGCCTCATTGATTGATGTCATTGCGAGGGCGCCAGCCCGAAGCAATCTCCTCATAATTGGAATCTTCGCGTGGAGAATTAGACGCTTCGACAGGCTCAGCGCGTTGGATTGGAGACTACGTGCGCTTCTTTCTCAGCCGACAATTGATTCTGCTTTCGATAAGCGGTCACTACTTCTGCCATGATCGCGAGGGCAATTTCCTCGGGCGATTGCGCGCCAATGTCCAGGCCAATGGGCGCGTGCAAGCGTGACAGTTGTGATTCAGTTATGTCATCTTTCAACAATCTTTCACGTCGCTTGGCATGTGTGGTCTTGCTTCCCAATGCGCCGACATAAAACGCCGAACTTGGTAAAGCGATCTTCAAGGCTGGGTCATCCAATTTAGGGTCGTGAGTGAGCATGATTATTGCAGTTGAGCGGTTTATCTTAATCTGTCCAAATGCATCCTCGGGCCAGGCTTGGATGAGTTGATCCACTTGTGGAAATCGCTCTTGGTTGCCCCAGGCCTTGCGCGGGTCAACGAGAATCGTGCGATATCCAAGCGTTTTCGCTAATGAAGTTAATGGAATGGCAATATGAACCCCACCAACGATAATCAAAGTCGGCGGCGGTAAAATCACTTCCAGAAAAATTTCGACAGTGTCATTCAACATCACACGACGCGAGATTCCCAGGGCAAGAGTTTCTTTGCCAAATTTTAACACCGCGTCATTCCATTCGTTGCCAATCGAGCCTTTGACATCTCCGTTTTCAAAAATCAACATCTCGCGACCAAGTATTTCATCCGAACCGTGAATCACTGTGACATGCACGGCTTGCGACTCATTCATCAAGGTTGAATGCAATGATTGAAAAATTTCCATATCAAGCGGATTGACAAAGATGTCTATGCTGCCCCCACAGGCAAGTCCCACCTCCCAGGCGGTTTCATCGGCAACCCCAAAATGCAAAAGCCGGGGTCGCTTCGTTTTTAAAGATTCGACCCCGGCTTCAAAGACTGCGTTCTCCACACACCCTCCGCTGACCGAGCCGGTGATCCTTCCATCCAAGGTAAGCGCCATTTTTGAGCCAGTCTTGCGCGGCGACGAACCCCATGTTTGAATGACAGTCGCAAGCGCAATGGCCACATCCTCCCTTTGCCAACGATCAACGTCAGATAAAATATCGCGCATGTGATTTCTGCTCTGGAGTCGGACAGCTTGCTGTCCGATCTGGCAGGAGCAAGCTCCTGCACTCCAAAATTATTCTTTTTCAATCCGCCTGCGAACTTCTTCATAAAACACCCCGGCAAGTTTTTGTGAGACAGGCATCATCAAACGGGAAACGAGGCTCGCCAATTGACCAGAGACATTGATGTCGGCCGTCCATTGCAAGAGCGTTGAATTATCCGGCCCATCACTGAGACTCATTGCGCTGATCGCATCTGCCGCACTGCCAGTTGCCGTGCCATGCGCTTTTAATTTTGCGTGATTAGGTTCATCCAGTTCGAGGACATCAACGTCACCAGTGAATCGAGCCTTGACCGAACCAAGCCCAACAGATACCACCCCGCGATATTTTTTCAACGGCTCGATGGTTTCGATCTTCTCCACCCCGGGGACGCACTGACCGATCTGGTTTGGGTCGGTAAGAAAATCCCAAACTTTTTTTCGGGGTGCGTGAATGATGACGTCGCCTTTTAATAACATCGGCTCTCCTTTTTAAGAGATCAGGAAACGGGAATTAACGAATTACATGATGATGGTAACGATCAGATCTTTGTGATTATAACCCAGGCATCCGAGTATTCAGCAAGCCGGCGAGACCCCGCTTTTATATGAACAAACTAGCAAGGGTTCCTGAAGCATGTTCAAATATCTGACACCAAAGAGAAGTAACGTGTTATTGTGAGCATTCCTCGCGAAGCGACCCTCTCTTGAAACATGAAATTGCTCCAACAGATGAGCCCGGTCTCGCAATGAGATAAATCCCGAAGCGCAACAAATATCCATCGAAGCAGGATCAATTTGAAGGGAGTCCGAAGCGGGAGCTTCATTAAGTCGAAAGTAAATCCTTACCCTGTTGTGAAAAAAAAACTGACTTTCACTCCTGGAACGCAACTTTCATTTATTTAGGGGTGTTTATTATTACAGGATTGAAAAATAGCCTTATAGTTTAAGTCCTGCCGACGGCTTAACACGCCGAGAACTCTTGCACCAAGAACTCAATCTTCTCCCTCTGCCAAATATAAAACTAGTGTTTTCTTGCTATAATCCAAAAAACACATGGCACCTCCAAACAAGTCCCATGCTTCTTCTCCCTCCGCCAATAAAATTATGAGTAACTTGCTGTCACAAACCTATGCCTTTCATTTGGGCGAATTACCCATTAACAATTACATCTCCAATCTCCAATTTCTTTTTGAAGAGCGTGAGCCTTCTGTTTTGTCGTTCATTGCCGAAGAAAATCGTTTCGAGCGCCTCGGCAAAGATGCTGAAGAACTTGTCTCGCGTTTTCCTGATTCAATAAATCGTCCGCCTCTCTTCGGCATGTTGGTTGGCGTGAAAGATATTTTTCATGTGGATGGTTTTAAGACTCAGGCGGGAAGTCGACTCCCATCAGCAGAACTGCAAGGCAAAGAAGCCGAAAGTGTTACAAGACTCAAAAACGCTGGCGCGCTCATTCTTGGAAAAACTGTCACGACTGAATTTGCATACTTCACACCCGGTCCAACGCGCAACCCGCATAACCCAGCACATACGCCTGGCGGTTCAAGCAGTGGTTCGGCGGCGGCGGTTGGCGCGGGCCTTTGTCCTCTTGCACTTGGCACGCAGACGATTGGGTCACTCATTCGTCCCGCGGCATTTTGCGGCGTGGTCGGCTTCAAGCCAACTTATGAACGCATCCCACGCGATGGCGTTATTCCGCTTTCGCCTTCGTTTGACCATGTTGGATTTTTTACGCCGGATGTTGAGACGGCGAAAAAAGTTGCATCTGTGTTGATTGGAGATTGGAGACCGGAGACTACGACTCGAAAGCTGATTCTTGGGATTCCTGAAGGAGCATACTTGAACTGCGCTTCAGACTACGCTTTGGCCTGCTTCAACAAAATTTGCGACTCCTTGGCTGAGGCAGGCTACGAACTACGCCGCGTCCGACTCATGGATGATTATCAGGAGATTCGCAATCGTCATGATGTCATTATGTCTTACGACGCGGCGAATGTTCACAAAGAATGGTTTGCCAAACACAAAATTCTCTACTCCTCAAAATTCTCAGACTTAATTCATCGCGGTCAAACAATTACTAATTACCAATTACAAATTGCATTAGATACCCGTGAAGAATTCCGCAATGAAATAACCCAAACCATGACTGAAAACAACATTGACCTTTGGATTTGCCCTCCCGCCATCGATCCCGCGCCAAAGGGACTCGACAGCACAGGCGATCCCGCCATGTGCCTCCCGTGGACTCAAATCGGTTTTCCAGCAATCAACATCCCCACAACAAAAAATGAAGAAGGTTTGCCAATGGGATTCCAAGTTGTTGGTAAATGGAATTCAGATGAATCATTACTCAATTGGGCAGAAGACATCGAGAAAGTCGTGAACAAACTATGACGGTCACAAAGTGGAACATTCGCGCAGGCGCGTATTACGACTCGGTTGTGTTGATGCAACTTCAACGCGGCTTGTTGGGTCTGTCTGGCGTCGTTGATGCGGGCGTGGTGATGGCAACCCAAGCGAATCGTGAGTTGCTCGGCGCAAATAATCTTTTACCTGATTCAGTCACAGCCAATCCAGACGATTTGTTAATCGTCGTCAAAGCGAATGATGACAACTCTGCAACTGAAGCTATTAACAAAGTTGACGAATTGCTTGCCCGTCGAAAGTCTTCTACTGTTTCAGAAGATTTCCGTCCACGCAGTTTGAGTGCCGCGGTTAAGCAATTGCCTGAGGCGAATTGGGTGCTGATTTCAGTTCCAGGTCGTTATGCGGCGGAGGTCGCACGCGAAGCGCTGGAACTCGGCAAACATGTTTTTCTTTACAGCGATAACGTCTCGCTCGAAGATGAAATTGCATTGAAGAAGACTGCGCGTGAAAAGGGATTGCTCGTCATGGGGCCTGATTGCGGGACGGCGATCATCAACGGCGTTGGCCTGGGATTTGCCAACCGCGT
>DATEDD010000243.1:0-2499 GCA_035286565.1 Anaerolineales bacterium | reverse complement strand
TGCCGTGCCATTCACTTCGTGCTCTTCCGCAACCAAAACCCCATTGTCAATCAGTGTGCGTACAACTTCTTCTATAAAGAACGGATTTCCCCCCGACTTTTCGAGGATGCCCGCCCGCAGATCCGAGGGCAGATCAGGGTCCGCAAGTAGACGATTGACAAGCTCATTGCCCTCGGCGTCTGAAAGCGGGCGAAGGATAAGTTCCGTATATCGATGATTGTATTCTTCGTCGGCTGTCGTCTTGATCTGCCAGGCTGGCGCGTTGCGTTCCACCCGCATGGCAAATAAAAGCACAAGCGGACTCTCTCCAGTCAGCGACAGGAGTTGGCGCAGCAATTCAGCCGAAGACCTATCGCACCAATGCATATCGTCAAAAACCAATACAGCAGACTGGGGCGAGAAGCGCGCTTTCCACCACAGATACATTGCTTCATATAACTCGCTCTTGAATGTTTCATCATCCATGGGTATGCTGTTGTTGTCGCTTTCCAGTCCAAACAATGCTTCGAAAACACGCAGAGCCCGTGAGCGCCGCGTTTCATCAAGAATTTCCACCAGCGTACTAAGTTTCTCATGGAGAACCATCGGGGCATCGTCGTATTCGATTCTACCAATGCGGCGCATCAGACGTTGAAATAATCCATACGCCTGATTCGTCTCATACGAGAGACTGATTGTTTCGACCCAAATAGCCTGGGGATGCCCGAGAGTCTGGAACACCTCACGAGCTTCACTGATGAGGCGCGTCTTTCCTAATCCCGCCTCGCCCAGCACGAACATGATGCGTCCCAGTCCCTGTTTGAGATCAGCCATCACATTGCGTAAGGCAGACAGTTCTGCGTCGCGGCCAACCATACTCGCGTGTAGACCCTCAATGCCTCGCGTGCGCCCCGTTTCGAATTTTCGACCCAAAGCCTGATAAGCCAGGATAGGCTCACTCTTCCCTTTGACTTCAACACCCCCCAACGATTTAAATTCGAAAAGGTTTTTGACCAGTTTATAAGTATCGTGTGCAATACGTACCGTGCCCGGCTCCGCTGTCTGTTCCATCCGTGCTGCCAGATTAATTGCATCTCCCAGTGCTGAATATTCCATGCGCAGGTCCGAGCCGACCGCACCAACTACCACTAAGCCAGTGTTGATTCCCACGCGTACGTCGAAATCGACACTATATCTTTCCTTGATCTGTTTACGGTATGGTTTGATGGCCTCTACAATATCCAGCCCTGCTAGGATGGCGCGCCGCGGGTCATCTTCATGAGCAATTGGCGCGCCGAAGAATGCCAGGAGTGCATCGCCCATCAGTCTTGCAACCGTTCCTTCATATTGGTAGACTGGCTTGATCATCTGCGCGAACGCGCCATTCATGATCTCCGTCCAATCTTCAGGATCGAGTCCTTCGGCGGCCGCGGTCGAACCTTTCAGATCACAAAAGAGCATCGTCACCACACGCCGCTCACCTAGCATCCCTCCCTTATCTCGCGCAGCCTGCAATTTTTTCATCAATTCTTCGGGGATGTAATGGTGAAGTTCAGAGTTTGCAAGGGCCGAAGGTGGTGCGAAATCTTTCGATTCTGTTCGCGCAAAGCTGCTTTGAGTCGACCGTTCCTGGTATGAATGTGAGGTACCTGGAGTGCCAGGGAGTAGAAAATCCAGAGCGTGAGGGGCACTTCCCGTTTGAGAGTTGAGTTGTCGGCCACATTGATCACAAAAGAGGGCTGCCTCAGGTAGCGCCGAATTACAAAAGGGACATTTAGCTAAAAGCCAGAATCCGCAACGTTTGCAGAACCTGGCTTCCGTTCGATTTTCTGAATGGCAATTGAAACAGCGTTGACTAATCATGGAACTCTGTGCGGATAATATATCAGATTTTCTACAGCCTGAGCAACATCGTATTTGTCATGAAATGTTGATCAGGCTCTCTTACAATATTGCCCGGTCTGGTTCGCAAAACAAGCCTTGTGATTAGCGGGAGTTGAACTAAGCAGGCCTCTTTAAGCATCTTGATCACCTCACCAAAAAGCCTGTCAGACAGGAACAAATTTATCCCTAAAACAAACCTTTTGGTTAGTTCGACCGAGTTTCCTTGTTGCCAACTGGATGAAATCAACATTTAGAGATCAATGAAATGCTAACAACACTTTTTTACCGGAAATAAAAGACCATCTAAATCCTCCGAATTTGAAGCTTTAGCTTATTTTTCTCTTAATTCCTTTTTTAAAGGTGTGCAAGACTAGCTCTGTTGTCAGGCAAAAATTGGGGTAATTGTGGAACGACTTTCGTAATCATTTTTGTCTTGCGTTCTAATATAGAAACTGTAGGCTAAGAATAACCCCGGCTCCAAAACAAACCTTGCCGTTAGTTCAACCGAGTTTCTTGCTGTCTATTTGATGAAGGCTAAATTTTGGGGAAATGTCAACAGAAAAACATATGGCTTTTTGTCCACACCATGATCACGACTGGCTCACCTAACTTTGGCAAAACAATATTAAACCGCGA
>DATEDD010000242.1:0-4797 GCA_035286565.1 Anaerolineales bacterium | reverse complement strand
CTGGATGAATATAAAAAGGAAAAAGAAAAAGGGGTGCCCTTTTTCCCCGATATCATCTTCAAGGATACGGTTGCCTCCCTTTTGATATTCATCATTCTGGCAGCCCTTGCGTATTTTGTAGGCGCTCCGCTTGAAGCTCGCGCAAATCCAGCCGATACCACATATACGCCGCGCCCGGAATGGTACTTCCTCTTCCTCTTTCAGGCGCTTAAATATTTTCCCGGCAAACTGGAAGTGATCGGTGCAATGGTGCTTCCCGGGCTTTTTATCCTGCTCCTGATTCTATTGCCTTTTATGGATAGAAG
Source organism: Anaerolineales bacterium (assembly GCA_035286565.1). Taxonomy (GTDB): domain Bacteria; phylum Chloroflexota; class Anaerolineae; order Anaerolineales; family Villigracilaceae; genus Villigracilis. Next base: position 4,492 of record DATEDD010000242.1, on the reverse strand, counting down.
TCCAAAACGGCACTTTCTAAACCGCCCCTTTGCCAGCATTTCTGCGTTGGTGGTGGTTGCAGGCATCCTCTTTTTGACCATCGCCTCGGTTCGAGAGGCTCCCCCGCCGCAAGAGGCAATTGTTGTGGATAAAGCCGCGGCGCTCTACGCCGCAAATTGCGCGAATTGCCATGGCCCCAGCATTGACGTTCCGGCTGGAACGGATTTGCATCAAATCATTGCCGCGGGTACGCATGAGGGTATGCCGGCCTGGGGAGGCGATCTAAGCACGGATGAAATAGATGCGCTGGCTGGCTTTATCCTCTCGCCAAAGGGCAGTGCGCTCTTCACTCAATATTGCGCTGTTTGCCATAAACAGCCTGTAATTGCCAGCGGCAATCCCGTGGAATTGCAGCGGGTATTCGACGAAGGCGTAAACTACCCGTCTCATGAAGGGATCGAGGCCGCAAACTGGGCCGAAAGTCTGACAGAGACTGAAATCAACGGATTGCTTAACTTCCTCGCCGCTCCAGACGGCCAACGCCTGTTTGTTATCAATTGCGCTGGTTGCCATGGGCAAGGCGTAGGCTACAACGGCACAGAAGAAGAACTTACAGAGCTGATCACAAAAGGCGGCCAGCATCTGGATATGCCTGCATGGAAAGGCACTCTCAGCGAAAAAGACATGGATGCCCTGGCTTCCTATGTTGTGGATGCGGGACAAAACTCCGGCGGGGCAACGCAATTCGGGCAACACTGCGCCAGTTGTCATGGAGATAAAGTCCCGAAGGCGCCTGATAAGGAAAGCGCCCTAAAGATCATTTCTTCGGGTGGGGCTCACATCACAATGCCCGTTTGGGGGGACATTCTTACCGCCGAACAACTCGACGCGCTTGTAAAATTCACGTTTGAGGCAAGCAAAGGTGGCGGCCCCGCGGCTGGAGCAAACTTATTTGCGGAAAATTGCAGTGATTGTCATGGGAAATCTGGGCAAGGCGGTCCAAATCCATCCAGGCATGGCGATACCATCGCCCCGATAAGTTCCAGTGAATATTTAAAGACTCGCGCAGACGCCACTATTCGGAAAATTATCGCTTACGGGCAGCCCGATTTTGGCATGTCGCCCTTTGGCGCTGAAAACGGCGGGCCGCTGGATGATGAACAACTGGATGCAATTGTGGCATTCATACGAAATTGGGAATCCAACCCGCCCGCCGAAGCGCCAGCGGCAAGCGCCGATGTTCAACCCCAGACCCCAGCGGCTCCTTCTCCCAATTTGGCTAGTTTGACCGGCGCGCAATTATTCGACATCGCATGCGCCCGTTGTCACGGTCCGGCTGGAGAGGGGGATGTGGGACCTGCGTTCAACACAAAGGAATTCCAAAGTAAACTTGACGATCAGGCATTGTTCGACATGATCAGTTACAGCCGCGCTGGGGCGCCCATGATCGCATGGACCGATAAACTTTCTAAAAGCCAGATCGAATTGCTGGTCCAATACATCCGAACATTGGATCCCGATTATGCAGCTTCGCTGACCTACTCTGGCAGGGTAAGCGCCATCTTCAAAGAAAATTGCCAGACCTGCCATAACCCGCAGAATCTACGCGGGGGCTGGGACTCTACTTCATATCAATCCGTTATGACCAGCGGCGACAACGCACCGGTGGTCATGCCCGGCAATGCCGCAGACAGCCTCCTTGCCCAGAGTATTTTGGGACAAGGCGCCCAGATGCCTCCAATAGGATCTTTATCTCCATCGGATATACAGGTAATCCTGGATTGGATTACGGCTGGCGCCCCGGAAAACTAAACAGGATCAAAGTATGACAAAATTTCGCCACAAACTTCGCAACTTCCTATTTCCACCTCACGGCTCCTCGCGTTGGATGTATATCATCCCTTACGCAATATTGAGTGTGTTCATCGTGTCGCTATTTGTAAGCGGGGCGTATGTTTGGGAATATACCAACTCCTCGGTATTCTGCGGGACCTCCTGCCATACCATGCCTCCCGAGTATGCGGCTTATCAGGTCTCGCCTCATGCGCGCATTGCCTGTGTTGAATGTCACATCGGTCGCGAATTCATTGGCAATCAGATTTTCCGCAAAGCCGGAGATATGAGGCATGTGTTTGCCACTCTCTTCGAGACATACGAATACCCGATCCGCATCAAGAACATGCGCCCGGCGCCTGAGATCTGCGAAAAATGCCACTCGCCTGAAAAATTCTCGGATGATAGTTTGCGAGTCGCCACTCACTATAATGCGGACATGTCAGCCTATAACATATACCTGATCCTCAAAACAGGCGGAGGCGCAAAGCGCGAGGGATTGGGGCGCGGAATTCATTGGCATATTGTGAATACCGTCTACTACTACCCGACGGATGAAGAGGCGCAGACAATCCCTTATGTGAAAGTGATTCAGGATGACGGATCGGCTGTTGAGTACGTGGATGTTGAAGCCGGCTTCGACCCTGCCTCCATTGACGAGAGTCAACTTAGACAAATGGATTGCATTACCTGCCATAACCGCATCACGCACCGCGTCTATACGCCGGAAGAATCCCTTGATAGCGCGTTCACCCTTGAAAAAATCGCCACAGATATACCCGATATTCAGCAACAAGGAATTGAGGTCTTGCGCGGCGAATATGCCTCCCAGCAAGAGGGCCTGACCGCCATTGGCGGGTTGGATACTTACTACAAAAACGAATTTCCAGAGTATTACTCATCCAATTCCGAAAAGGTCAAACAAGCGATAGATGTATTGCGGAAAATTTTCGCTGATTCCGTCTTCCTCCAACAGAAAGTGGATTGGAACTCTCATCCCACGAACGTCGGTCACATCGCCTCGCCGGGTTGTTTTCGTTGTCACGATGGAAAACATTTGAACGCTGAGAATGAAGCGATTCGCCTTGAATGTAACCTGTGTCACTCCATCCCTGTAGTGGCCGGCCCGCAGGATTTTCTAACCAACATCGAGATCAGCCGCGGGCTCGAACCTGAAACACACCTCAACCCGAACTGGATCGCAATGCATAATCAGGCGATTGGGCCCTCATGTTCAAACTGCCATTCCACCGAGGACCCCGGCGGCACAAGCAATACATCCTTCTGTTCCAACAGCGCCTGCCACGGAAGTGTATTCACTTACGCCGGCTTCGATGCGCCTGCCCTGCGCGAGATCATCAAAAGCCAATTGCCGCCACCGGAACCTGAACCGGAAGTCCCTGCGCTAACAGGCGACCCAACCTACAAAAACTACATCGGCGTCCTTTTCACCGTCAAATGCACAGGTTGCCATATCGATGGCGATTCGGCGCCAAATGGGCTTGACCTCTCCACATACGCCGCTGCAATGAAGGGCAGTGAAAATGGCGCGGTCATCGTCCCTGGCGATTCTGCGAATAGCCTGCTGATTCAAATCCAGTCTGCGGATCACTTCACCAATTTCACTCTCGAAGAACTCAACAATGTCATTCGATGGATTGATGCGGGTGCGCCGGAGAAATAGTCAAGTTGTAGTAGTTTTATCGAAACCCTGCCAAAAAAGAACGCAAAGAAAATCTCTTCTTTGCGTTCTTTATATTTTATGTTTGAATTTCAATTTTCGTTTTTCATTATTGGACGATATTCCTGATCTCCCCATTTGGACAGTGATTTATTGTTCCTCACTTATTTGAAACCGATAACCAAAGCCGCGTTCGTTATGAATGTATTGCGGGTTTTCAGGGTCCTTTTCCACTTTCTGGCGCAGGTGCCAGATGTAGCGGCGCACGAATCCGACTTCGCTAGCGTATTGCGGCCCCCAAACCTGGCGTGCCAGTTCTTCACTGGATAGGACTTCTCCCTGACGGCGCATAAGCGCTGAGAGTAGATTAAATTCAGTGGGCGTTAGGCTGATGGTTTCACCGCTGCGTGTTACACGCCGCGAGGGAATATCCACTTCGAGATCGCCTGAGATGAGATGCTCGCCGCTGGGTGTGCCGCCTTTACGTGCCAGGACAGCTTTAATACGTGCTGCCAACTGGGCAAAAGAGAATGGCTTGGTGACATAATCATCTGCGCCAATCGAGAAACCGCGCAGAATATTGGATTCATCGTCTCGGGCAGTGAGCATGATGACAGGAGTATCGCTCATTTCACGGATGCTCTTGAGCGTTTCCCAACCATCCATTTGCGGCATGGTTACATCCAATATGATTAGGTCGGGTTTGCGCTCAAACATTTCGCGCAGACCTGTACGCCCGTTATTAGCGCGACGCGTGGTGTAGCCTTGCCCGCTGAGAAATTCACACAGCAGGCTGCTTAAACTTTGATCGTCATCAATCATTAAAATTTCAGGCATGGTCGCTTGCGTTTGGTTCGTCGGATGCAATCGGCATGACGATTGAGAAGGATGAACCGGGCGCATCGGGTTTAGCCCAATGCGGGGAATGAAGAGTGAGTGCGCCGCCCTGAGCTTCTGTCAATTTTTTTGCGAAGTACAGCCCCAGTCCCCAGCCGGGC
>DATEDD010000241.1:0-6376 GCA_035286565.1 Anaerolineales bacterium | reverse complement strand
TTCAAGCCAGAGGAATACGGCCCCGCGGATTATATGATCTTGTACGATGCAGATGGCTACAGAGGATTCTTTAACCGCATTTTCCGAGCAGCGCATGTAAGGCAAAAGATGAGAGTTGCAAAATAAACAGATAACAAAAAGCCACAAGATCAATCGCGGCTTTTTGTTACAAAGAAAGAAGAAAGAGGCAAGAAGGAGACTCGATGGTCTATCTTCTTTCTTGATCGTTACTTGTCTGCTATTTCCTCCTCGGCCTCATCCATTGCCCGCCTGCGACAAGCGAGATCAATATAAATGCAATCGCCGCCCACGAAAAGGAAGTGTTATCAGTGCTGATGCCGATGGCGAGAAATGCAATTCCAAGAATAAGAAATACTGTGGATATATTGCGGCGGTTCATTTTCATCATTACCTCACTTTCACTTCGCTGAAATCGTCAAACGAGCCACTGAATAATGTGGATGGTTTATTCTTAAGAGCAAAAGGGACGCACGCGAAGCGAACGCTGATCATTTTTCTTTTGAATCAGCGTATTCAGTGTCTTAATTAAATTCGAGGATAACCATGTATTTTTGTTTGTTTGAGTTGACTATATCGCGATGCCCAGCACAGCCACAAAATGCGCCGCCGCGGCCAGCAGTACGAAAATATGCCAGACTTCATGGAAGCCAAAAACACCCGGCACAAAATTGAATATCTTTGTGATGTAGACGATTGCGCCAAGGGTATAGATCACGCCGCCGATGATGAGCCACGTCAGTACCCAGGCGGGGAGCGCCCCGAGCAATTGTCCGCTTGCGCCCACGCACAGCCAGCCCATGGCGAGATAGATGCCCGCATTCAACCAGCGCGGCACGCGGATGATGAACACTTTCACGCCGATGCCGATCAAGGCCAGTGACCAGATGATGATCAACATTCCCCATTTCCAAAGGCCCGTGAAGGCGTTGACGGCGAATGGTGTATAGGTTCCCGCGATCAAAAAGTAAATGGCGGCGTGGTCAATCTTGCGGAAGATTTCCAATGCTTTATCTTTCACGACCACCATGTGATAGGTGGCGCTGGCCGAAAATAAAAAGATCAAACTCACGCCATAAATGATCAATGAAATAACCTTTGCCGGCGTGCCCCAACCGACGATGAGCAGGGCGATCAAACCAATCAGGGCAAAGACTGCGCCAGCCCAATGGGTGAGACTGTTGACAGGTTCGCGTAATTTATTTAACATGTTGACTCCTCTTTACTTGCAATGACTATTAGCAAGCTGCTTGATTTTACTTCAACTATTTGAATATCCAATTTGAAGAGTGTAGCAGCGAAAGACCCTTTGATTTTTGACTTTATGGTTTCGTGCGTGTCAGAGGGATTCTGTCCTGTGATTTTGAACAGCCACGCAAGCAATGGAATTTTTGGCCATGCCATAAGCAGGACAACAAACCTGCCATTCTGACGCAGGACTCTGTGCGCCTCTGACAGAGTCTGCATGTCGAAAATATATTCGGATGGGAAGGTGGAGAGGATTGAGTCAAATGATTCGGACGCGAAGGGAATTTTCTGGGCGAGTGCGCGCGTCAGTTTACCCTGTGCCGCATTCAGGACGGTGTGTGATCTTCTGAGGCGGCGTTTGGCGATAGTCCCCATCTGTGCTGATTCGTCTACCCCGACGGCGAACAGGCCTCGGTTAAGCAGGATGCGTTGTAAATGACCGGGTCCGTGTCCAAGCTCGAGGATGCGAGTCCCTGCAATGAAGGGGAGAATGCTAAAGACCCAGTCCGCCCAACTGCCAAATGAGACGATGGCGGCAACGAAGTCGTAGGTGGGAGCGAATGAGTGATAGAGCTGACGGAAGAAAAAGCGCATGAAGCGCTCGACGTATTTCATAAATAAAACAAGGGTTTGACGAACGCGTCAAACCCTTGTCATCTTCTCCTGCACTTATACGGAGGAGGCTTCGCCGCCATCCTTCTTCGGTTTGCGAACGGCGTCCATTGCGTTTTTGCCGCGTTCCCGAACTTCCTTGGCCAGCGTTTCAGCCCGGTGGCGGGCTTCTTTGGTGAGTTCCTCGGCGCGCGTGCGGGCTTCGGATGCCATAGATTCTGCACGGGCGAGCAGTTCTTCAGCGGAGTGTGAAGCCTGGTCACGCAGTTCGATTGATTTATCCTTGATCAGTGCGCGGGTTTCTTCGCCGGACTGCGGGGCAAAGAGCAAGGCTACTACGGCGCCAGTCAGGCCGCCGACGACAAATCCTACAAGAAAGGCTCCAAATTCATCACGGTCAGTCATGGTATTTCTCCTTTGATAATAATTGAGTGGGAAACCCTAAAGGTTTTCCTCTTCGAGGACTTTGTAAAAACCTTTAGGGTTTTTACATTTACTTAGGCTTGATGCCTAATAATTCTAACATACGCTTTAGACCGGCCAGATATCCATTAAGTTTAATGACCGGTTCGACAACACTTTCGCCCAGGAATTCGGCTGTGCCGCGCAGGGCGTTGACAGTTTCACTGGTGGCATGCAAGATCGGACGCACTTCGTTTTGGAGAAGGTTGATGAGGCTGGCGAGCTGAACTACCAGGACGATCAGTGCAACGCCAATGACAAGCGATTCAAGCGCGACCACAATAATGAAAACATCGCGGATCTTGTCAGTAGGTGTGGCAGGCTGCATGAGGAAGAAGATTGCCACCCCAAGCACAACAAGGATAACAATGAACCCCGCGATGATACCGGTAACGATGGTCTTTTGTTGGCGTTCCGCCTCGCGCTTGGGTTCTCGGGGTGTGGGACTCGATGTTGCCATGCTCGGATTATAGCATTTTTATTCATTGAAAACCATCAGATCTTCATAAGATTTCTTGAATTCTTGACTCTCATTCAAAGTGGTAGTAAACTTTCCCTACCAACCGTTCGGTAGGAAACCTAATGACCCGGGATGATATTTTGGACGCCGCCGCACAAGTGATACGGCAAATGGGATACCATGGGGCTTCCATGTCTGCGATTGCGGATGCGGTGAACTTGCAAAAGGCCAGCCTGTATCACCATATCACTTCCAAGCAGGAGATATTGCTTGCGCTTCTCGACCGCGCCCTCGGCATGTTGACTGAACACATTGCACAAGTTGCATCCCAGCCTATTCCTGCGGACCAAAAACTCAGGCAAATGATCCGCGTGTATTTATCCATGCTGGCGGATAATGCCGACCTTGCCTCTGTTTTATTATTTGAACATCGTTCACTCGATAAGAAGTCACACGCCCGCCATGTTCCTCACCGAGATAAATTCGAGGGGTTATGGCGGGATGTGCTTAATGAGGGTGTGCGTGCGAAAATATTTGATTGCAAAGATACGGGTATGGCGATCCGCGCCCTGATGGGTGTGATGAATTGGACACTCACCTGGTATCGCGCCGATGGAGATAAGTCCATTGAGAAGATCGCAGATGAGTATGCGGATTTGTTGTTTCATGGGTTGTTGAAGGAAGTAAATTAAGGAGCCAGGTAAACATGTAGACACGTAAATATGTGTACTTGTGTACCAGTGTACTTGTCTACTTTCACCCCCGAAAGGAGAAAAACATGTATTCATTCGAGCCTAATGAAGAGCAACAAATGTTGATGGATGCGGTGGGGAAGTATGCCGAGAACGATTTGCGTCCCGCAGCTCACGATGCTGAAGAGGGTCATGAATTGCCTAGGAAACTTGTCAGCAAGGGCTGGGAACTTGGCTTGTTGCAGGCATCCATTCCTGAATTGTATGGCGGCTTTGGGGAACGTTCTGCTGTCACGGGCGCGCTGGCTGTTGAGGAGATGGCATTCGGCGATCTCGCGGGAGCGCTGGCTGTGATGACACCATCGCTGTTTGCAACTCCCATTTTGCTGGTGGGCAGTGAAGAACAGAGGAAAGAATATCTTCCAAAGATAATCGAAGGCGATTGGTCTCCATATACTGCTGCGCTGATCGAATATTCAATTGACTTCGATGCGGACGATCTGCGCACAACTGCCAAGCCCGTCGGCGGAGAATACATCCTGAACGGCGAAAAGGCTTTTGTCCCATTTGCAAAAGATGCGGAAGCGATGATCGTGTATGCGAAGCTGGACGGCAGGACGCAAGGTTTCATCGTTCCTAAAAATACTTCTGGATTAACTATTTTAGATGAGCGCGAAAAGTTGATGGGAATAAACGCTCTACCGCTCTATCGCATGAAATTGGATAATGTGAAGATTCCCGCCTCCAACAGACTCGGCGGCGCTTCCGGACATAACTTTGAGTTGATCCTGGCTTCGATGCGCATTGCCTCTGCCTCAGCCGCCGTCGGCGTAGCGAAAGCATCGTTTGAGTATGCAAAGAACTATGCAAAGGAACGCGAGGCCTTCGGCGTAAAGATCGCGCAAAAACAGGCCATTGCTTTCATGCTTGCAGAGATGATCACCGAGATCGAAGCCATGCGGTTACTCACTTGGGAAGCTGCCTGGATGCTCGACACCGGCAAAGAAGACGCAGTCAGGCAGGCTTATCTAGCATACACTGGCGCGGCGGATATGGCCATGACGGTGACTGACCGCGGTGTGCAAATCCTAGGCGGGCATGGCTATATCCGTGAACACCCCGTTGAAATGTTTTTGAGAAACGGGCGTGGGTTTGCAATGCTCATGGGACTGGCGATAGTGTGATGTCGTTGCGAGGAGGGCGTTCTTCCCGACGAAGTAATCCCCAGTTTATGGGATTTTCTCCAGTCAATAGGAGATTGCTTCGCAAAGTGCGCTCGCAATGACATATGAAAAAGGAGAAACAATGACCATCGAATTTGAATCACCAAAACCAATTGTCCAAACACAGTTTATGTTAAAAACTGTTGCTGAAGAAATGATGCGTTCCCAATCTCGTTACTTTGATGAGCATGAGCATGAAATCCCCTGGGACTATATAGAATTCATGCACACTGCCATGAAAGCCACGGGCGCAGGGTCGCTCGCGCCGAAGGAAAAGGGAAACGGTCACGAAGGCGGCGAACAAAAAGAGAAACGCCCTCCAATTGGATATCAATCGCTTGCAGCTCAAATTGAAATGCTGGCGTGGGGCGATGTGGGCATGTATCTCATTACTCCGGGCGGTGGGCTTGGCGCAGCGGCGGTCCAGGCCGCAGGTTCGCCAGAGCAGAAAGCCAAATTCCTCGCACGCTTTGGCGAAGAGAAACCCACTCTCGCCGCGATGTGCATGACGGAAGCCGGAGCAGGCTCAGACACGTCCGCGATTCGGGCACGCGCTGTTTTGGATGAAGCTACGAAGGAATGGGTCATCAATGGCGAGAAGATCTTCGTCACCTCGGGTGATAAAGCCATGACCAAATATGAAAAACTCGGAAAGGGATTCGTTGTCGTTTGGGCAAGCATTGACCCTTCTGCCGGTCGCTCGGGTATGCGTGCCTTCGTGGTCGAAGCAGGTACGCCAGGGGTGCAAGTCAGCAAGCTGGAGCATAAACTTGGTATACGTGTGAGTGACACAGCGACGATTTCTCTTGTGGATGCCCATGTGCCATATGACAACATCCTCGGCAGTCCAACGGTAGAAAAGACTACAACGGGATTTAAAGGCGCGATGGCGACCTTCGATGCGACCCGGCCTCTCGTAGCGGCATCAGGCGTCGGCGTGGCGCGAGCCGCGTTGGAATTCCTGAAAGAGAAATTAAAAGAAAGCGGCGTCGAGATTCGCTATGGACTTCCGCGCAACAAGTTGACATCCATTGAGCGCGATGTGATCGAAATGGAAATCCAATTGCATTCCGCGTGGTTGATGGTGCTCAAGGCCGTGTGGATGGCGGATAATAAAATGCCGAACGCGCTCGAGTCTTCGATGAGCAAGATTCGCGCTGGCGATGTAGTTACGAAAATTACACAGAAAGCGGTGGAGGTCATGGGACCGCTTGGATACAGCCGCGAGTTCCTGTTTGAAAAATGGTTCCGCGACGCGAAGATCACAGATATTTATGAAGGCACAGGGCAGATCAATCGGTTGGTTGTTGCAAGGCAGATTTTGGGTTATAGCGGGAAGGAATTGCGGTAGAAATGTAAACAGGTATACAAGTACACAAGTAGACAGGTACACAAGTCTTACGTGTTTACATGTTTACTTGTCTACGTATGTACGTGTTTACTCCAAAAGGAGAAACCATGAAATATCATATACACAAGGCAGTGGTGATTGGCTCTGGCACAATGGGCGCGGCGATTGCGGCTCATCTTGCAAATATTGGCGTGCCTGTGACTCTGCTCGATATTGTCCCGAAAGACTCGCCTGATAAAAACAAGATCGTCAAAGAAGGCTGGGACCGTTGTTTGAAAGCCAAGCCTGCCAATTTGATGTCTGCTGAGTT
>DATEDD010000240.1:0-5498 GCA_035286565.1 Anaerolineales bacterium | reverse complement strand
CTTGCCATGCGTTATTTTGCAGCCACTGGAGATGCCAGTAACTTGGTTCAATCCTTGATCGAATTTTCACGCCTGCCAATGCATCGTCCGCTTTTTTCGGCCGCGCGCTGGCTGAAGGAGTCTCCCCGTGATGCCCCCTGGCGCGGAAAACTATTTGGAGCATTGGCAGCACTTTTGCAAACCGAGAACATCCCCCTCAGTCTGCGCGGACAGGCCATGGCTGCATTTGTGGTCAGTAATGATCCGAGCGCAGCGCCGTTATTTCGTCAATTTACAACTTCGCTTTCATTTGAACTTGCCCAATTGGCCATATTGGGCTCAGGCGCAATTCGCGATGCAAAAGCAGTGGATGTACTTACAAAATCAATGGATTCTCCCAGTCTCTCAGTTCGACGTGCCGCTTGTATGGCATTGGTTGCAATTGGCACAAACAATGCTCTCGAAGTCGTCGCGCAGACAATGCTCAATGGAAATGAAGGTATTCGCCGCGCCGCCGGCGAAGCATTGGCCAATGATCCTGCAGAAGGGCATGCCATGCTCCACGATGGCGTCACAATAAAGGACATCCTCCTGCGCCGCGCTGTGATGTATGGTCTTGGGCGCATTAATGAACCTTGGGCGCTTGAGATCCTGCAAAATATTCAAGTGGATGATGATCAATGGGCGGTCCGCAACGCCGCCACTGAAGTGCTGGATGCACGAGCAAGTTCTGCCTCGCGCGCACCGCATCAACTCAATCCCCCATCTGAATCCCCATGGCTGATCGAATTTGCCGGCAAACAAGGCATGGGAATTTCCCTCGGTGTGCCTGCCACAGATATCCTTCTGAAGGCGCTCAAAAGCGAGGATGCGCATTATAGCCTGGCCGCATTGCCTTACTTGAAATACACTCCCAACGAAGGCGTCATCAAAGAGCTGTATAACGCCATGTATAATGATGATCCTGAACTGCGCGAAGCCGCATACAACACCCTTTGGGAAATCGGCGCTTCCGGCGTAAAACTCCCACACCCCAGTCAATATGGATTCGGTTAACCATGCTTATTACAAACGCAAATCTCATCACCTGGGAATCACCCAACCAAGTATTGCAAAACCACGCTATTTATATTGAAAGCGACCGCATCAAAGAGATCAGTACAACCAAAAGGTTGACGGCAAAATACCCAAAAGTTAAAACAACCGATGCTAATGGACAATATGTAATGCCCGGCAATATTTGCGCGCATACACATTTTTATGGCGCGTTCGCGCGCGGCATGGCTATCCCCGGCCCAGCGCCAAAGGATTTTCCAGAGATCCTGCAAAAGTTGTGGTGGCCGCTCGATCGTTCACTGGATGCGGAAGCTGTGCGTTACTCCGCGCTTGTTTGCCTGGTGGATGCGATCAAGCATGGCACGACCACCCTGATAGACCATCACGCCTCGCCAAATTTCATTGATGGCTCACTCGACCTGATCGCTGACGCAGTGGATAAAAGTGGATTGCGCGCCGTGCTTTGTTATGAAGTCACTGATCGCGATGGAAGTGAAAAAGCCAGCGCAGGCATAAACGAAAATGTCCGCTTCTTACGAAGGCTTTCATCCGACCCCCATCCGCGCCTGGCCGGGACCTTTGGCTTGCACGCCAGCCTGACGCTTTTGGGCGGCACCTTGCAAGCCTGCCGTGCCGCCGCACCCGATGGGACAGGTTTCCACATCCACACGGCTGAACATGAAGTGGATGAATATGACAGCCTGATAAAAAGCAATATGCGCGTGATCGACCGTTTGCAAAAACATAATATTCTTGGCCCCAACACCATCGCCGCGCATGGTGTCCATTTTGACGGGCGTGAAATGGAAATATTGAAGGAAACCGGCACCTGGCTTACGCACCAGCCGCGCTCAAACATGAACAATGGCGTGGGTGTGGCGCAGGTCGAATCCATGCTGAGGATGGGCATTCAGGTTTGTTTGGGAAATGACGGCTTCTCAAACGCCATGTGGGAGGAATGGAAGACCGCCTATCTCCTGCATAAAGCCCATCACCGAGACCCGCGCCGCATGGGCGGGTATGATGTAACCCAAATGGCGGTCTATAACAACGCCGCACTTGCTAATTTGTTCTTCCCATCCGCCCCAATTGGGCAGATCGTCCCCGGCGCTACTGCGGATTTAATCTTCGTGGATTACCATCCCTACACGCCGCTCACAGACGGCAACCTACCCTGGCATATCATCTTTGGTTTTCAGCAAAGCATGGTTACAACCACAATTGTGGCAGGCAAGGTTTTGATGAAAGACCGCGAACTGCTCACCTTGAATGAAGCGGAAATCTCCTCTCGCGCCAGAGAGATCGCTCCGAGGATTTGGAAAAGGTATGAGGAAGAAGTGGCGAAAGTATCGTAATCAACGTTGAACGTTAAACGTTCAACGTATTCTGGAGATTCCATGACAGACTCACAACTCATATTATCAATTGCCATTTTGGGTGGCACAGGAAAAGAAGGCAAGGGGCTCGCCTATCGCTGGGCACGCGCAAACTATCGAGTGCTTATCGGTTCACGGACTGCGGAAAAAGCTGTCACCGCCGCGAATGAGATCAGGGAACTGCTCGGTGAGGAAGTCTCTGTCACAGGCTTGAGCAACCCCGAGGCGGCGAAAGAAGCGAATATCGTCGTTTTAACGGTGCCTTATTCAGCGCATCGCGATACCTTGGAATCCGTCAAAGATGAGCTCAAAGGAAAAATCCTAATAGACGTGACCGTACCGCTGGTTCCGCCAAAAGTCGCCACCGTGCAAATGCCCACCGCCGGCTCTGCCGCACAGGAAGCGAAAGAGATCGTCGGCGAAGACGTACAAGTCTGCGCCGCTTTCCAAAATATTTCTCACGAACACTTGCTGGACAATGCAGATGTCGAATGTGACGTGCTGGTCACCGGCACAAGCAAGGAAGCCCGCGCCGAAACCATCAAACTGGTGGAAGCCGCAGGTCTGCGCGGGTGGGACGCTGGTCCAATCGAAAACTCTGTCGTCATCGAAGGATTGACGAGTGTATTAATTGGCATCAATAAAAAATATGGCTCCACTCATGCCGGGATCAAGATCACAGGTATTAATCGTTAGCACGTTGAAACGATCGAACGATTAACGCAAAACGTAATGTCCCTCACATTAACTTCTCTAAAAAACATTCCCCTCATCCGCCGAGGTGACAACCTGGCGGATATTGTTCTTAAGTCATTTCCTGAGACGGATTTGGAATTACAAGACAACGATATCCTCTTGCTCGCGCAAAAGATAGTCAGCAAAGCCGAGGGACGCGCAGTAAATCTTGTCACCGTCACACCTTCGCCGCGCGCGATTGAACTGGCCCAGCAAACCGAAAAAGATCCTCGCGTCGTTGAACTCATGCTGAAGGAAAGCCATGAAATCCTGCGGACTCGGGCCGGCACGATCATTGTTGAACACAGGCTTGGATTTATCTGTGCCAATGCGGGGATAGATCATTCCAACGTGGCAGGAACGGGGAATGCAGATGAAGAGTGGGTACTGCTCCTTCCTGAAGACCCAGACCGATCTTGCGCTTTAATCCGCAAGGAAATTGAATCCATAACTGGGAAGCGCATCGGCGTCGTCATCGTCGATTCGCATGGACGCGCCTGGCGCAACGGCACCGTAGGTGTGGCAATTGGCATGTCGGGAATCCCAAGCGTTGTGGACAAACGCGGAGACAGGGATTTATTCGGGTATACCTTGCGAGTCACTGTGATCGGCACGGCGGATGAATTGGCAGCCGCCGCATCCTTGATGATGGGCCAAGCCTCCGAAGGTAAACCTGTTGTGCATGTGCGCGGCTTTCCCTACCCGCTCGGCGAAGGCTCTCTCAAGGAACTGATTCGACCAAAAGACCAGGATATGTTCCGCTAATACAATTCCAATGTTCGCCTGTTATCTTTGCAGGGTACTGCACAAATTGCACAACCAACATCCTATTTATCACCCGTTTTTCCCTGGCACCGCCCGCCAGGGCAGGTGTAGCACTTGAAAGTTTATAGATTTGTGAGGCAAGCAGTAAATTAATTACAACGAGGCGCAATGAAAAACTTTCCACCAGAATATCTCGACCTTCTCAAAAACGAAACCAAAGCATATCTCTTTCTTGCCACCATCATGCCCGATGGCTCGCCGCAAGTCACGCCGATATGGTTCAATGCAGATGATGATTACATCCTGATCAACACCAACGAGGGCCGCACGAAAGACCTCAACATGAAAGCGCGTCCCAAAGTGGCACTTGTCATCCAAGACCCCAAAACCCCCTATCGTTATATTCAAATCCGCGGCGAGATCGCCAAGCACATTACACAAGGTGCTGATGAGCACATTAACCAACTCTCGCTCAAATACGATAATGAACCGTGGAAATACCGAGAAGGACAAAAGCGGATCATCTACAAAATTAAACCGATTCACTTTGACCCCCATTGATCTCCACACCTTCCTGCGGACTCGCCGCTCGATCCGCCGCTTCAGAGCGGATCCTGTGTCTAATTCGGTTATCGAGCGCATTCTCACCACTGCAACATACGCCCCCTCCGCGCACCACCGTCAGCCGTGGAGGTTTGCCGTAGTGACAGATTTATCAGTCAAGACAAAACTTGCAGACGCAATGGCAATCGAATTCAAACGTGACCTCGAAGCCGACGCTCTTTCGCCTGATGATGTCGAAAAAAAAGTTACACGCTCACGCGATAGGATTATCAGCACACCTGTGGTTATCATCTTAAGCGTAGACATGACCGACATGGATTCATATCCAGACAGACGCCGCAAAAAAGCCGAATACATCATGGCAACTCAATCCGCTGCGAACGCAGGCATGCAACTGCTCCTCGCCGCGCACGCAGAGGGACTGGGAAGCGTGTGGGTATGCAGTCCGTTATTTGCGCAGAAAACAGTGCAAGTTGCTCTGGGTTTACAAAAATCCTGGGAACCACAAGCCATGTACTTTTTAGGATATCCAGCAGAAATTCCACAACCAAGAGAAAGAAAACCTATCAAGGAAATCGCCAAAACGTTTGAACGTTCAAACGTTTAAACCTAACAATGAAAATCGTAGCCCTCGCGGGCGGAGTCGGTGGCGCGAAACTTGCGCACGGGCTTGCCCAAATCCTTGCGCCCGAAGATCTAACCGTCATTGTCAATACGGGTGATGATTTTGAACATTTGGGATTAACCATTTGTCCCGACCTGGATACAGTTTGCTATACGCTGGCGGGGTTAGCCAACCCCGATACAGGCTGGGGACGTGTAAACGAAACATGGAATACGATCTCGAATATCGAAAAACTTGGCGGACCGAATTGGTTTCGTCTGGGCGATCAGGATATAGCCACACATCTTGAAAGAACAAGAAGATTAAAGGAAGGTCAATCTCTTTCACAAATTACAAGGGACTTTTGTAATGCATGGGGAATTAAACATACAATCTTGCCAATGTCTGATTCACCCGTG
>DATEDD010000239.1:0-3719 GCA_035286565.1 Anaerolineales bacterium | reverse complement strand
GCACGTGGGTAAATTCCCGCGCGGCCTTGGCAAATTTACCCCGGTTGAACATGTTCCGCCAGCAGAACTCCCGGATGATGAGTACCCGCTGGTATTGAGCACCGGTCGAGTGTTATATCACTGGCATGGCGGCGAGATGTCCCGACGTGCTCAGGGGCTATTGGAGATCTACAACAAACCGCTTATAGAAATCAATGTAGAAGATGCTTTCCGCCTTGGTCTCAACGGCAATTCGCGCGTGCGAGTCACCTCCAGAAGAGGCAGTATCGAGTTGGAAGCCTGGATAACTGACCGCGTTCCACCTGGAATGGTCTATGCCAATTTCCACTTCCCAGAAGCTTCCGTGAATGAACTGACTATTGCAGCCCTCGATCCGGTTTCAAAAATTCCGGAGTATAAAGTTTGCGCCGTAAGAGTCGAGGTGGTATAAAAGGAATGTGTTTTAGCTCTTCCATCTGAGGCGATAAATGCTTCCGCAAACAAAATCACGAATAGCGAATCCAAAATCACGCGCCATGTTACTGGCAGCTCTTTACATTGCCCAGGAACAATACGGTTGGCTCAGCCCTGAAGCCATCCAGCGGGTTGCAGACCGGCTCAATCTCACACCTGGACAGGTTCACTCGACCGCCAGCTTTTATACTATGTTCAAATTACAGCCACACGGGAAATACCGGATTCAAATCTGTGAGGGTCTCTCCTGTTATCTGGTCGGAGGCGCTGAACCAATCATTGAATATATTACAAAGCGATTGAATATCATCGACGGAGATGCGTCTCCTAACGGTAAATTCACGCTGGAAATCGTTCAATGCCTGGCGGCTTGCGACCTGGCGCCGGCAATTAAGGTTAATGATGAGTTGTACGGGAATATTTCCCTTGAGAGACTTGATGAATTTATATCGAAACTGTCAGCATTGGATTAGCAAATAATAATGTTTGAACCAATCTTAACCCAAAACATTAACCGGCCAGACTCGGAAAAAATATCCACTTATCTTGCGAACGGTGGATATGAAGCTACTCGCCTGGCGCTGACCAAATACTCTCCAGAAGAATTGATCGAAATGGTCAAGCGGTCCGGTTTACGCGGCAGGGGCGGGGCGGGATTTCCAGCCGGGATAAAATGGGGTTTCATGCCCAAAGATGCCCGCCTCCAAAAAATCGTGGCGGTTAACACCGATGAAGGCGAACCTGGCACTTTCAAAGACCGCCAGATTGTTGAACGCGACCCACATCAAGTGATCGAGGGTGTCATCATCGCCAGCTATGCTGTTGGCGCAAGCCGCGCATATGTTTATATCCGCGGGGAATTTTTCTTGGGTGTTAAACGCTGGATAAAAGCTATTGCAGATGCGTACGAACATGGCTTTTTAGGCAAGAACCTCCTCGGAACCGGTTATGATTTGGACATATCGGTCCACCGCGGGGCAGGTGCCTATATCTGTGGCGAAGAAACTGCGATGCTCGAATCGCTGGAGGGCAAGCCGGGAAATCCGCGCTTGAAACCTCCCTATCCGGCTCAAATCGGATTGTTCGGATTGCCAACCCTTGTCCACAATATTGAGACTCTGGCTTGTATCCCGCATATCGTTTTAAGAGGGGCCGAGTGGTTCGCAAACATTGGAACGACAGAGAGTAAAGGTCCGAAAATATTTTCGGTCAGCGGCCATGTAAACCGGCCAGGGAACTATGAGCTGCCTTTGGGAACGATGTTAAGTGATATTATTTTCGAACACGCTGGTGGTCTCCGCGATAATAAGATGCTGAAAGCCATCATTCCAGGCGGGGCATCTACACCTGTATTGACTGCCGATCAGGTAGAGACACCTATGGCATTCGAGACCCTCGAGAGAGCAGGTTCCCAATTGGGTACAGGCGGCATTATTGTGATGGACGAAACCACCTGCATGGTGGAAACAGCCCGCCGCATAACTAAGTTCTTCGTTCACGAGTCTTGTGGACGGTGTGTGCCATGCCGAATTGGTTCATTGCGACTCTTTGAAATCCTGGAACGAGTAGAACAAGGCATGGGAATCCCGGGTGATATTGAGCGCGCCCTATACTTATCCCAAAACATCGATGGCCGTACTTTTTGTCCAATGGGTGCAGCGTTGGTAAACCCAGCCCGGTCTACGATCCTTAAGTTCCGCGAGGAATACGAATACCACATCCATGAGAAAAAATGTGCGCCAAACACAAATTAAATTTCTAATTCTTGTATTCGAATCGATGGCGTGCAAGAGGAGTATTCCATGGCAAAAATTCTCGTTATAGATGATGACCCGGACTTTGTCAGCGCAACAAAAATCGTATTGGAAAAAAATAACCATGAGGTCATTTCCGCCGACGGCGGCGATGCGGGTTATAAGCGCGCTAAAGACGATGAACCCGACCTGGTAATTTTGGATGTTATGATGGACACAGTGCTCGATGGCCTTTCTGTCAGCCAGAGGATGCACGATGATCTCGATCTGCGCAAAATCCCAATCATCATGGTTACCTCCATCGCGAATACGGACTACGCTGAACTGTTCCCCACAGATGAGTATATCCATATTAACGCATTCATGAGTAAACCCATTGCAAGCGATGAATTAATCCGAAAGGTGAATAAATATCTCCCAAAATATTGAGCCACGGGAAACCTGGAATGCTATCCGTGAGTCCGTATTTCAATTCGAGTAGTCATTGGGGGCATATATTTATGAACTGCCATGAAACAATTTCTTAAGGATCTATTTTCGGCTCCGTTTCAACTTGTATTAGTAGTTTCCTTTTCCCTGGTAGCCGCGTTAACGATCGCGATCGGTACCTGGACGATTTCTCACACTATCATTGATTATCTGGCTGATGCAATGAATGAACGAGTTGCACGCGACATGCAGCTGGCCCAGGCTTTTTATAGTCTAAAACTGCGTGAAATCGAGGGAATTACACTTCGATTATCAAAAGATGCACTGGTTATTAAATATATTATTAACCAAACTATTCAAGGGGACGAAAACGCTCAATCGGTCATTGACCAGCAGATAGCCAATAACCTCTCAGGACTGGCAATGGGAGGCAATCATTTAATTGCTGTACTAAATCAAAATGGAGATCTCCTAGCCGGACGTCTGCTTTCTGTAGAGGGCCAGCAATCAAAAATCGTCCCTTCTGGAAATTGGATAAGCCTGCGTATTATCCAGCAATCACTATTAACTGAAAAACCTATTGCTGCTACAGAAGTAATCCCACCAGACCTTCTAACACAGGTAGGATTAGCCGATCAGGCCAGGATCGCGATAATCGATACACCTAGAGCCGCACCGGAACTATTTGATCCCCGAGAAGGAACCGCTGGCCTTGCTCTTACCAGCGTTTCTCCGATAAAGGATGAGCTGGGTCAGGTCATTGGCGCAGTAATCGCAATCCACTTATTTAATAACGACTTTACTTTAGTCGACCAGATCAAGGATATTGCCGGCATTGACACCGCAACTATATTTTTGGGCGACTTGCGAGTCTCGACGAATGTAATGACGCTCTCGGGCGACCGCGCCATCGGTACCAGGGTTTCCCAAGAAGTAAGCCAGGTCGTACTAAATCAAGGTAAAGAATATGTTGGGCTGGCCTTTGTAGTGAACGAGAATTATATTACTCGTTATGAGCCTTTAATAAATCATAATGGCGAGGAGATCGGCATTCTATATGCAGGTGCAAAACAGGCCTCCTTC
>DATEDD010000238.1:0-2974 GCA_035286565.1 Anaerolineales bacterium | reverse complement strand
GCGGGTCAACGTCCACAAAGACAGGCTTCGCGCCAACAGACATCACCGTGCCTGCGGTCGCAAAAAATGTATATGCAGGAATGATGACTTCATCACCGGCGCCAACATTCAGCGCGCGCAATGCCAGCACCAAAGCATCTGTCCCCGAAGCAAGACCAACCCCAAAGTCCATGCCAAGATATGAAGCGACACTTTCTTCAAACTTTATTACTTGCGGACCAAGGATAAAATGGCCCGACTCCAGTGTGGACAGCACAGCCTCATCAATTTCCTTTTTGATGGAATGGTATTGCGCCGTAAGGTCAACCAATGAAATCATGCTTCGCCTCTTTCCGGACTGACGACCTGTTCCTGTTTTCCATAGGCATCGCCGCAAATCTTGCAAACTGCGCGGTCATTTTCAAATTCCAGTTGCTCACCGCATTGACACATCCAGCCGCGCACCCGCGCGGGCGAGCCATATACCAGCGCATAGTCTGGGACATCCTTCGTTACCACAGCACCCGCACCGACAAAACAATATTTCCCGAGTATTATGCCGCAAACGATCGTGGCATTCGCCCCAATGGACGCGCCCTTGCGGACCAGCGTGGTCTTGTATTCGTCCCTGCGGTTGACGTGACTGCGCGGATTAATAACATTGGTAAACACCATCGAAGGCCCGAGAAACACATCATCTTCAACGATCACACCTGTGTAAAGTGAAACATTGTTTTGGATCTTCACATTATCCCCGATCCTCACGTCAGGTGAAATCAGCACATTCTGGCCGATATTGCAACGCTGGCCAATTTTTGCCCAAGGCATCACATGGCAAAAATGCCATATCTTCGTGCCAGCGCCGATCTCCGCGCCTTCATCCACATAACTGGATTCATGAACAAAATAATCAGACATGATTTTCCTGTATATTCACCACAGATAAACCCAGATGAAAAGGATTGAATAAATCTTCATCAAAGCACCAGTGTTCATCTGTGGTAATTTTTTCCTTATTTCTTCAAAAGCGGATGCGCTAATTCATCTGTTGGCGAGATAGGCGCAGTACGAATGGCGTAAGTCAAACCAATCGAAGGGCGGGCATCGGTAATTCCAAATCCCCGACCTGCAAGTGTTTCTTCATAGACTCGCGTGTGAAGGTCAGTAAAACCTTCTGAAAACTCGATCTCTTTGCCATCCACCGTAATGGAGCGATAGGTTGTCTTTCCGCCAGCCTTCACAGGCGCTGGCAGGTCATATGAATCAACCGATAAAAACCAGCGCACGCGCGCGCGTTCCAATTCAATGAAACCTGACATGCGCTGGTCATCAGAATGATAGACCTTGACGCCGTTCACAGAGCCGAACAACCACATGATCAAGTCAAAGAAATGCACACCGATATTTGTTGCCACACCGCCTGATTTATCAGGTTGCCCCTTCCATGAGACCTGATACCAGGGACCGCGGCTGGTAATATAGGTCAATTCCACATCATGGATCGTGTTGTCCTTTTGAAGAGACTCACGCAACTTGATCAGTTCCGGGTGCACGCGCAACTGCAAGATCGTGTAAATGCGATGATTTGTTTCTGCTTCGATCTCTTCAAGGGCATCCAGATTCCAGGGGTTGATGACAAGCGGTTTTTCGCAGATCACATCCGCTCTCGAGCGCAGGGCAAGGCGACAGTGTGAATCATGCAAATAGTTTGGAGAACAAATTGAAACATAGTGGATGCGCCCATCTTCAATTCCGCGGCGCAGTTTTTCCAAATGACGGTCAAAGCGCTCAATCTCGGTGAAGAACTTCACGTCAAAAGAATATTGATCGAGCACCCCGACAGAGTCCTTCGGATCGACAGCCGCAAGCAATTGATTACCTGTATCCCGAATGGCGCGCAAATGGCGGGGCGCAATATAACCGCCAACTCCGATCACAGCGAAATTTTTTGGCATGGGTTTTCCTTTTAATGATCAGCGTTTTAAGGGCGATGCCTGATACCCTTGCCCAACGGCTTCAAGAATACATTCACCCGGGATATCGCTTATTTGAATCCCAGCTTCAATGCAAGTGAGGCGGAGAATATCCATCGCCTCATCATCGCCATTGAGATAGACCTGCTGAACGCCTTGTTCATGTAATCCGGCGACAAGGACTTTTGCTTTCTGCCGAAGGTTTCCATATACTTTTAAAGAATCGCGCGCATAGAGCACCGCTCTTTGCGTGAAAACTGCCAACCCCTCCGGTGTGAGGTCATACTTCAGGCGTGTCCGGTCAAGGTGAGAGACCTTGATCCAGCCGCGATGGATCAATCTTTTGATATACCAGTTGACACTGCCAACAGCAATGCCCAGGCGGTCAGATAAATTGGACTGGGTTACGAGTGAATCTTGGGCAATTTCATTAAGCAGGGAGTATTCGTGTTGTTTGATTTCTGTCATAAGTTGAGCATTCAGTTTCTGAATTCTCACATAGAAGCAGCCTGCTGTCAAGGGATAAAATCAGCTCAGGGTCGTGAAAATTAGGTTACAGATTTTAACTGCAGATTGGCCGTCCGCATATAATGGAGCGCGTTCGCCTTGCGGACGCCAAGTTTTATATGTATCCACGATCTTGTTCCTGTTCACGCCCACCAGATTGTTCCAACCAGCAGACGCAGTTTCCACCCATTCCGTCTCTTCGCCCAGGGTGATGCAACGCACTCCCAAAAGCTGGGGTCCCTTTTGCACACCGTCCGAATCAGTCAAAATAACCAACTGGCTCAACCCTCAGCACATTTGAACCCGCGGAGATGCCTCATTCCTGAATCAATTTGCGCGTGCGCGGATGCACAGGAAAAACAACCTGAGTAGCCCGCATTTCCAGTGCAACATGAATTGAACGCATCCGTTCTTCATCATCTGTATTGGCGGCGCGGTGGACTCCTTTCACAATACCCTCTTTGGCAGGATTTTCGACAGCCACATCTGTGGGACAAAACAACATGCTGGATACA